>JASLJL010000270.1 GCA_030152405.1 Gordonia sp. (in: high G+C Gram-positive bacteria)
CGCTCACTGGCGTCAGCTGACGCCGCACCTGGTGGACGCCGGGTTCGAGCCGGTCACGATCTCTCTGCCCGGACTGGGCGTGCAGGCGAACGGTGTGCGCAGCTTCCGGAAGTCGGATCTCGCGGCCCGGCTGCGGGCGGACCTCGCCGACCGAGGACTGCGTCGTTTCGCCCTCGTGGGCCACGACTGGGGAGCGACCGTTGCGCTCCTGCTCGCGGGCATCGCACCGGACGCGGTGACCGGCGTCGTCGTCGAGGAGGAGATCGCGCCGGGCGTCGACGTGGAGGTACCCGAGCCGGGCGCCGCCCACTATCCGTCGTGGCACGGTCCGTTCAATCGAGTCCCGGGACTCGCCGAAGCACTCGTCCCGGGGCGGGAAGACGTCTACTACGGCACGTTCCTGGGGGAGAGCGCAGGTCCTCTCGGCCTCGACCCGACAGTGCAGCAGTCGTACGTCGACGCATATCGCGCGGAGGGGATCCTCGAGTCGGGCCTCGGCTACTACCGGACACGCAGCGACGACGTGGCCGACGTCAGTCGTCTTCGCGCGGACCCGATCACGACTCCGATCCTCGCGGTGGGCGGACGCTATGCGATGGGCCGCGCGGTCGAGGAAGGTCTGAGCACGCTCGCGACCGATGTCAGTGGCGTCGTTCTGGAACGATCCGGGCACTACCCCGTGGAACAGGAGCCGGAGGCGGCGGCGGATGAGATCGTCGCGTTCCTCCGCCGGACGTCCACGGTGTAGGTCGTCAGTCGAGGCCCTCGACGATCCGGAAGTCGCGTTCCACAGCGTCGCCGAGGACGTTCAACGCCTCTTGGTAGGCCTGGCTCTCTCGGGCGGCGACAGCGGCGTCGAAACTGTCGAACTCGATCAGGATGACGCGTTCGGCGACCCCGGACTCGTACACCGCGATCCGGGATCCGCGTGAGACGAGCCGCCCACCTCCGAGCTTCACTGCCTGAGCGGCCAGCTGGTCGTACGCGGCGAGCCGCTCGGGATCGGAAACGGTGCGGTAGACGCTGACCCAATAGCCCTTGGCCATGAACTCTCCAATGATCGTGTGGACACGTCCGAGGAAGTTCTCGGATCGATCTCACATTCTGCTCCCCGGACGCGTCTACACAGCAGGATCGAGGAGAGGACATGTGATGAACATTCGTCACAGGACACCGCGGGGCTGCCGACGTCGCGTCTGTGGACCAGACGCCGGCCGACACATGCACCGACCAGAATGGAAAGCGAGATGAAGGAGCCGTTCGACGCAATCGTGGACCAGCACGGGGAGACCGTGCTGCGCGTCTGCCGCGCGATCCTCGGACTGCACGACGCCGATGACGCGTGGTCGGAGACCTTCCTCGCCGCGTTGCGCGCCTACCCGGACCTTCCCGAATCGGCGAACGTCGAGGCCTGGCTGGTCACCATCGCGCGCCGGAAGGCGATCGATGTCCACCGGGCCACCAGGCGGAGCCCGATACCCGCCGGTCAACTGCCGGAGGCGTCGAGTGAGCTGGGTCTTCCGGGCGCAGACGACTCCGAGGTCTGGGAACACGTGGGACGACTGCCGGGCCGCCAGCGGCAGACCATCACATTGCGGTACCTCGGCGGTATGTCGTACGCCGAGATCGCCGCGACGGTCGGCGGCACCGCGGACGCAGCGAGACGCGCGTCGTCGGACGGATTGAAGAAGTTGCGAACGAACTATCCGGGCGCGACTACGAGAGGACGATCATGAATCACAGTGCACACGACACGCTCGCCGCGGTGCAGGCGCCCGTCACGTCCGACGTGTTGGCGAGGCTGCACCGCAGACTCGAAGCCGCCGCGGCGGACGACGGCCTGCTCGACATCGCCTACACGACCGTCGACTCGCCGGTGGGCTCTCTCCTGTTGGCGGCCACCCCGGTCGGTCTCCTTCGCGTGGCGTACGACGTCGAGGGCCACGATGCGGTCCTCACCGCGCTCGCGGACGGTGTGAGCCCGCGGATCCTGCGAGCGCCGGCTCGGCTCGACGCGGCGGCACGCGAGCTCGACGAGTACTTCGCCGGACGACGTCACACCTTCGACCTGGCCCTCGACCTGACTCTGTCCAGCGGCTTCCGCAAGCTCGTCCAGCAGCACCTGCCCGACATCGCCTACGGCCAGACGCGCAGCTACAAGGAGATGGCGCAGATGGTCGGCAATCCGAAGGCGATCCGTGCCGTCGGCACCGCCTGCGCCACCAACCCGCTTCCCGTCGTCGTGCCGTGCCACCGTGTGCTCCGGGCAGACGGGTCGCTCGGTGGATACATCGGCGGCGTGCAGGCGAAGACGACCCTCCTGGAGTTGGAGTCGACGCGATGACGACGGACAGGTGGACCGACCGCGTCGCCACTGCTGACTGGGGTGCGGTGGCGACCGAACTGGACGAGTTCGGCGGGGCTCTTCTGCCGCAGCTGCTGTCCGGGGAGGAGGCTGCGGCTGTCCGAGAGCTCTATGCCGACGACAGTCGATTCCGCAGCACCGTCGACATGGCGAGACATCGTTTCGGAGACGGTCAGTACCGGTACCTGCGGGCGCCGTATCCCGAGCCCGTCGAACGGCTCAAGCAGGCGTTGTACCCGCGCCTGCTGCCGATCGCTCGTGACTGGTGGACTCGGCTCGGGCGACAGACTCCGTGGCCCGACACTCTCGACGAATGGCTCGACATGTGTCACGCGGCAGGTCAGACGAAGTCGACGGCGATCGTTCTGCGTTACCGGGCGGGGGACTGGAACGCGCTGCATCGCGACCTCTACGGCGATTTGGTGTTTCCGTTGCAGGTCGTCATCAATCTCAACGAACCGGGCGTCGACCACACCGGCGGCGAGTTCCTGCTGGTGGAGCAGCGGCCTCGGGCACAGTCGCGTGGCACCGTCACACAGCTCCCGCACGGACACGGTTATGTGTTCACCACGCGCGATCGGCCGGTGCGATCGACACGCGGCTGGTCGGCGGCGCCGGTGCGCCACGGAGTCTCGGCGGTTCGATCCGGTGAGCGTCACACACTCGCCCTCGTCTTCCACGACGCCGCATGATGAGCCCGTGCGCCTGCGCTCTTCGACGAGGCGAACGATGACGGCGGACGGGCGACGTGACCGTGATCCGGCGTTGGAGCTGTTCTCCGTCGACGCCGGTGGCGAACGAGCCGAGGTCGGGCCGGGCGCAGTGCATGTTCCGCGCTGGCTCACGCTCGATCAACAGAGGTGGCTCGTCGGGCAGTTCGCCGAGTGGACGCGGGGGCCGGTGCCGTTGCGCGCTGCGAGAGTCCGCGGGCATGAGATGTCGGTTCGGACGGTGTGCCTGGGGTGGCATTGGCAGCCGTACCGCTACACCAGGCGAGCCACCGACGTGAACGACCGTCTGGTCCTCCCGTTTCCGGAATGGATGGCCCGGCTCGGTCGTCGGGCGCTCACCGAGGCCGGATATCGAGCGGACCAGGTGGCGGCGTACACGCCCGACACGGCGCTGGTGAACTTCTACGACGACGCTGCCCGGATGGGGATGCACCAGGACAAGGACGAACGATCACTCGCTCCTGTCGTCTCCCTGTCGATCGGCGACGCCTGCGACTTCCGGTTCGGCAACACCGAGGGACGGAGCAAGCCCTACACCGACCTGCGACTGTGCTCGGGAGACCTGTTCGTGTTCGGCGGACCGGCGCGCCTCGCGTTCCACGGGGTCACTCGGGTGCACCCGGGCACCGCCCCGAAGGGCTGCGGGCTGGACTCCGGGCGGATCAACATCACGATGCGGATGACCGGATTGACGGACTGAGGCGGTGATGTGCGCGACGTCGGCTGTCGTCACACCAGTAACACGCGTAACGTCGGAGACTATGGTCAATCGACTCCGCATACCTGTCGCGATCGCACTCGTCGTGCTCGCAACGCTCGGATTCGTCCGACCTCCGATCGCGGCCGCGGAATCGTCGCCCGGCTCCGTCCTTCAGACGACGAAGCGCCCCGCCGGCTGGCGCGCGCTGCCCGACGGACGTGCGGTGGATTATTGGACCGAAGACGCCCGCGGCAAGCCGATTCAAGCAAGCGGCGCCGTGTTCGTACCCACCGGGAAGGCTCCGGCAGGAGGTTGGCCGGTGGTCGCATACACCCACGGGACGACAGGGTTCGGCCCAGGCTGCGGCGGCCAGAGCTTTGCCGACGCGGAGCCGAACCGCTTCGTCTCGCGTCTGGTGAAGAACGGATACGCAGTCGTCGCTCCCGACTACGTGGGTCTGGGACCGATGCACGTCGGCGTCCATCCATACTTGAACATCCGTTCCGAGGCGACCGCGACAATTGACCTGTTCACCGCTGCGCGCCAGGTGGAACCGACTCTGTCCAAGAAGTGGGCGGTCATGGGAGAGTCGCAGGGCGGCCATGCTGCGCTCGCGACCGCCCACGCGCAGAGGTCGTACGGTCCGGCAACCGACTTCCGCGGTGCGGTCGCTCTGGACCCGGTGTCGAACTGGGAGCGCTTCATTCCGCTACTCGGACCGGATACCCCCGTTCTACCTGCACCGATGGCGATTCTGTACAGCTTCGTGTTCGGTTCACTTGCGGGTTTGCGGCAATCCGATCCCTCCGTGGACGTCAATTCGTACCTCACCCCGTATGGGCGCTCACTGATCGATCAGGTCGGAAAGACGTGTCGTGGACCGGCTCTGACGTCGAACATCAGGCTCGGCCGGATGTTCACGAAGTCGCTGAACAATCCGACGATGATTCGCGCGATGGCGCAGTACATGGAAGTGCCGGTCAGTGGGTACAACCGCCCGATCCTGCTGCTGATGAACCGTTTCGACACGATCGTAGCGACCCCGTTCCACGGATTGTTGGTCAGCAACTTCTCGGCCGCTGATGTCGACTTCAAGACGGTCGTCGGCGAGGGCATGCATACGGACATGAATCCGGCGCAGTGGGCAGCGTTCGACGCCTTCTTCGAGCGACTCCGGGCCTGAATCCCGCTGTTCCACGTGGAACAACATCGTTGGGCGTATCGTCCGAATGCATGACACACCACCCGATTCGGACCGTGCTCGCGACCCTCGTCACCGTGGCAGCGGCGTTGAGTTTGATGGTGCCACCCGCGTCGGCACA
>JASLJL010000279.1 GCA_030152405.1 Gordonia sp. (in: high G+C Gram-positive bacteria)
GGCTCACTCGTCGACGGCGGCGCGACGCAACTCGGCGCCCCAGGCCCGGAACGGCGTGGGCGCGGGTTCGACGGCCGGTTCCGCTCCGGAGGCGGCCTGACCGGCGGCGGCGCGGAGGTCGTCCAGGATCACCGACCAGGACACCGCGTCGACCGCGAGGTGGTGGACCGCGATCACCGCGCCGGCACCGACACCCTCAGACGCGGTGTGCACGAATCGAGCGAGGACTCCGGCGGTCGGGTCGAGTCCACGGTAGGCCCGCTCCCCCACCTCGACCGGATCTCCGGAGTCGACACCGACCCATCGGTGCAGGGCGGCCTCGTCGACGGGATCGATCACGAGGCCTCCCGCGACACGCATGCGGAGAGCGTCGTGCGCTCGGACCACTGCGCGGGCTGCGCTCGCGAAGACTGTCGCGTCCACTTCCGGCGGCAACGTGATCATCATCGACTGGCCGTAGCAGCTGGTCCAGGGGCCGTCGTGGTCGAGGACCTCCGCCATGACGGGCGTCGGGACGACCTCCCCGATCGGGTCCACGGCGGGTGCGGCGCCGTCTCCGGTCACCGGACGGGCGACGGCGGCGACGGCCCGGATGGTGCCCGCCGCGAACACATCGCCCGTGGTGATCGCGAAGCCGTCCCGCCTGCACCTGGACACCAGGCGAAGCGCCGAGATGCTGTCGCCGCCGAGCCCGAAGAAGTCGTCGGACAGGTCTGTCACGACGATCCCGAGAAGCTCCCCGGTGCGCGCGGCGATGGCCCGCTGCGCGGGCGTCCACGCCGAGGTGTCGGGCTCGACGCCGACGGTCGGGATCGCCGCCGGGGCCGTGGCCTCCAGCGCACGGCGGTCGAGTTTTCCGCTGGACGTCAGCGGCAGCCCGTCGAGCACCGTCACCGATGCGGGGACCAGATGCGGTGGCGCGACAGCGGCGACGGCCGCTCGCAGATCGATCGGATCGAGCACCGCTCCGCGACGCGGCGCCACGAATGCGGCGAGCACGTGATCGCCGTCGCGTCGCCTCGCGATCACGGCGGTCGCGGCCACCCCGTCGAGCCCGGCGAGGATCGATTCGAGTTCACCCGGTTCCACCCGATGCCCGCGAATCTTGATCTGGGAGTCGTTGCGCGCGATGAAGACGAGCCTGTCGTCGGCTCCTCGTCGGACCAGGTCGCCGGTGCGGTAGAGACGCTCGCCTCGGGTGCTGAACGGATCGGCGATGAACCTGCCCGCCGTCAGATCCGGGCGCAGAGCGTAGCCCCGGGCCAACTGGATCCCGCCGATGTAGAGTTCGCCGATCCCGCCTGCGGCGACCGGTCGAAGCCACGAGTCGAGGACATGAGCCGTCGTGTTGGGGATCGGACCGCCGATCGGAACGGCCGACCCGACGATGTGGTCGGTGACGCGTTCGGCGGTCACCTCGACGGCGGCCTCTGCGGGCCCGTAGGTGTTCACGACGTCGCACCGCCAGGTGTCGCGGAGTCGCCGCGCGAGGGCGACGTCCAACGCCTCGCCGCCCGCCGAGACGGTGCGGACGGTACCCGGCGCCGGACCGCGTCCGGTCTCGAGCAGGGCGGCTATCACCGAGGGGACGAGCTCCACGAACTCCACCGGGGTGACGCCGAGGAAGTCGGCGAAGGCGTCGAGGTCGCGGTCGATTCCCGGCGGGGCCATCACGATCGTGCCGCCGACGACCAGAGGCCACAGGATCTCCGGCACGAACGGATCGAATCCCGGCGAGGTCTTCTGCAGGAGACGGTCGCCGTGGGCGAGCCCGAACTCCCGCTGCCGCCACCAGATCAGGTTGCCGATGGCGCGATGCGAGACGACGACGCCTTTCGGTCGTCCCGTCGAGCCGGATGTGAACACGAGGTACGCGGCGTTCTCCTGCCGCACGACCGGGCGGTGAAGCGTACGCCCGGCGCCGGACGCGATCAGTTCCGACACGTCGACGGCGAGATCGCCCACCGCCGTGCGGACCGAGTCCGGGCTCGCAGCGTCGACGATCACCGCCGCGGGAGCGGCGTCGTCGACGATCATTTCGATCCTGTCGGTCGGATAGTCGGGGTCGATCGGCGCGACCACACCACCGGCGAGCAGGACGCCGACGACGGCGTCGACGAGACCGCGGCCCCGCGGCACGGCCACCCCGACGACGTTCTCTGGTCCCACCCCGAGGTCGAGGAGTGCCGCGGCGATGCGTTCGGCGGACGTGCGGATCTCACCGAAGGTCGAGGTCTCCCCGTCGGCCCACACCGCGATTGCCCCCGGGCGACTGCGTGCCGTGTCGATGATCTGGCTGCCGATGTCGGTGGGCGGCGCGAGCTCGGTGTCGACGCACGCGGCGAGCGTCCGCGAGGTGCGGCCGGAGAGGCGTGCGATCGGGCGGTCGGGCGACATGGCGAAGGCCGCGACGGCGGTGCGCAGCTCATCGGCGATCGTCGCGAGACGGTCGGCGTCGTACCGGTCGGCGTCGGCGTCGAGGAGGAGGACGAGCTGGTCCGCGGATCTCTCGACGGTGACCGAGAGGTCGTCGACGGGTCCCCGCGCATGGGAGACGACGCGACCGGTGATCCCGCCGAACGTGTACGAGTCGCCCGCCGGTTTGACGTTGATCCACAATCCCGACGGTGGAAGGTTCTCACCGCGGGTGCGAAGGTGCGGCCGCACCGCGGCCACGGTGTCGGCGACCGTCGCGGTCGCATCCACGGGAGTGATCCACGGTCCGAGGCGCAGTGGCACCGGGACCACGTTGACGGTGGTGGTCGGGACGGTCAACGCCGCACTCCGCATGCGGTTCGCGACCGGTAGCCCGATGGTGACGAGGTCTCTGGCCATCACCGACGACGCGTGCGCCCCGATCGCCGCGATCACGGCTTCGATCCAGGTGACGCCGGCCGCCTCGGCGACCTCGTCGATCCCGGTCGCGTCGAGCGAGGTCCGAGCCGAGCGCACCGTCGACACGCCCGACGAGGGCCTGTTCGGCCCGCTGATCGTGGCGGCCGATTCGTGATCGGAGTCGGCGAGCAGCGCGTCCCAGAACGCGGCGTCGGCGACCGCGGCGTCGGACGCGAGGTACTCGAGCTCCTCGTCGACGACTGCCGCGGCCGGACCGTATCGACCGCGAGACGTCTGCGCCCCGTGGGTGTGGATGGCGGCGGCGCGGCGTGCGATCAGCCCGAGCCCATGTGCGTCCACGACGATGTGGTGTGCGCGAATCGCGACGGTGACACCGTCGGCGCCACTGTCGAGCACGACCGCCTCGGCGCACTGATCGACGGACGGGTCGATCGGTCGAGGCCACCAGGCGGCGATGAACTCCTCGGCGGACGCGGCGTCGACGCGGTGGACGGGCACCGCCGACACGTCGTGCGCGCCGAGGTGGACCACGACGTCCTCATCGGTCGCGGCGAAGCGAGCCGAGAGCATCTCTGCCTCGGTCATCGCCTGCGAGAAGGCGTCGGCGACGGCCTGCGCGCCGCCGCTCGGCGGCGAGGGCAACATCCACGCGTCGGCCACCACGTGGCTGACGCTCGAGGCGTCCACGAGTGACGAACTGAACCAGATTCCGCGCTGGGCGCCCGTGGACGCCAGGGCCGCGGCGGGCGCCACGATCTCGGTCATGCGAGCGTGTACACCGTCTCGCCGCAGTAGATGTGCTGCGCCGACTCGACTCGAAGACCGGCCTGCGCGAAAAGCGCCCGATGTTCGGCGTCGGTCCGGAAACCGGATCCGTAGACGGCGAGGTTGGTCAGGTCGGCCATCGTGTCGTGGTCGCTGAGCTGACTCTCCTGCATGGGCTCCTCCACCACGATCAGACGTGCGCCGCTCGATGCGAGTCGGGTGAGCAGGTGCGCGGCGTCGGCGTCGGGATTCTTGTCCAGCATCGACACGAGCAGGACCCCGTCGGCGTCAGGCAGATCCTCGAACACCGATTGGCCGCGGAACGAGATCCGTTCGAAGACCGGGTCGGTAGTCAGGGCGTCTCCGAGGTCGGAGCGGATGTGCTCGATCTGAGCCGGCATGCCCAGGATCGTGACGTGCAGATCGGGGAACGTCTCGGCGAGCTTCGTCGCGTACGTCGTGGCGCCGTCGGCGTGCACGACCACGTGAGTCAGCCCGTCGAAGACGTCCGTCGTCACCAACGTCGGTGCGATGTAGTTGGCGAAGTCGTCCGCGTCGGAGAAGTACCGTCGACCCGACGGGTGCGAACCGAGGAGCGTCCGGTATCCGACGCCGAACATGTCGCCGTAGACGGAGCCGCCGCTGCGGACCGCGTCGGCGAGTCCGAAGAGGGCCCGCTCGGCGAGCGCTTCCGGACTCTCCAGGTGGAGGTCCTTCGCGTAGTAGTCGTCGGTGAGCTGTTCCCCGAGGTTGGTGAGCCGGTAGTCGTCGCCGTCCTGTTCGACGAGGTCGGCGGTGATCAGGTACCGGAGGAACTTGCCGAGGGCGACCGGATCGCACTCAGTCGCCTCGGCGAGATCGTGAAGTCGGCTGACGCCGCGCGAGAGCTGCTCGGGCACGTCGAGCGTCACCGCGACACGCAGTGCGATCGGCGGCAGCAGCTCGCACATCTCGTGGAACTTGTCCTCCGCCCAGTCTTCGGACGCGTCGGGCAGCGCCGGGTCCTCGGCGAGTGTCGCCACGGTCTCGCGACGCCAGTACCCGGCCACTTCGAGGTGATTCTTAGGCACCTGCCGGTCCTCGACGAGGTGGCGCCGAATCGCTTTCAGGCTCAGAGTCTCCCCCGCCACCCAGGCGTACACCGTCCCGGAGGGCCAGTCGAGACCGGTCACGGCGTCGAACATCAGGTTCGTGGTGCCGCCTGGCGCGTCACCTCGGACCAGCCACCGCACGTCGACGTCGGGCCCGGCCGCCAGGTCCTGTTTGTCGGCGCTGTCGGCGACCTCGATGATCACCGTCGCGGCCTGCCCGGTGGGATGGTCCTCGATCCAACGGCCGATCGCGGGCAGTGCCGTCTCGTCGCCGACGATCAGCATGTGGTCGATGTTCTCGGGATGGGCGTCGGTGACGTGGGGACCGACGATGTGCGCGCGGTCGCCCACCTCGCATCGGGCCGACCAGGTCGACGCGATGCCGGTGCCGTGACGGACGAAGTCGACGACGAGGCGGCACGCGTCGGCGTCCCAGTACCGGACCGTGTACGCGCGGACCATCGGCCGGCGGTCCTGCGGATGGATCAGCTCGCCGTCGCCCTGCACCGGCAGGGCGGGTTCGGACTCGCCGGGCGCGGGGAAGATGAACCGGACGGCGTCGTCGAACTCGTCACTGCGGAACTCTGGGACGGTGATGCCGTCACCGGTCGTGTAGCCGCGCAGTTGTTCGCCTCCGAAGACGATGCGTCGCATGCCCGGTGTCACGTCGTACACGTCGGTCACCTCGATCTCGCGGATCGCGGGGCTGTAGAACGTCTTCTGTCGAACGGTGCGGGGCATGCTGCAGTGACTCCTGGTACGGGGTGGGGACTGAGGTCGATCAGGCGGTGCGTGAGAGCGCACGTCCGCGGGCGACGGACTCCACGATCTCGCCGGAGCGGATCGCGATGTTGGACAGCAACGACGACGTGAGTCCGTGAGTGTGCTCGGTGCCGCCCTGGGTGTAGACCCCGCCCGCGATCGGTCGGCTGGTCACCACCCGGTAGTCGCGGTCCACCTCGTCCGGGCGCCCGCCCGGTGCGACCAGGTCGCCGAGGAGTCCGCGCAGATCGGTCGGGGTGAAGCCCGTGGCGTAGACGACGGCGTCGACGGCCATCGCCTCGACCTCGCCGGTGAGCAGGTTCTCGATCGAGACCTGCACGTCGTCGTCGGTCTCGTCGGCCCCCACCAGCTTCGACGTGCCCCGCATGAAGAGCCTGCGGGATCCGTCGACGTGTTCGGCGTACTCCCGGCGGTACAGCTCTCGGATCAGGTCGAGGTCGACACACGAGTAGTTCGTCGAACGGTGGTAGTTGAGAAGTGAGGTGCGCTGCGCGTCGTCGGCGGTGTAGAAGTCGTCGACGGCGGTCGCATCGAAGATGCGGTTCGCGTACGGGCTGTCGTCGGCGGGCACGTAGCCGTACTTGGCGAACACGTTGTGCACCTGCGCCGCGGGATAGTTGTCGTGGAGATACTCGACGACCTCGGCGGCGCTCTGGCCGGCACCGACGACGAGGAACCTCTGGTGAGTGGGCTCGGGCAGTCCTTCGAGGTGATCGAGGAGCCGGTGATTGTGGAACTGTCGCGCAGTGGTGGTGACGCCGTCGGGCAGCGACTCGCGCAGCCCGCCTGCGACCACCACGTTGCTGGCGTTGAGCACGATCGGTCCGTTCGGTCCGGTCGCCTCGACGACCAGGTGACCGTCTGCTTCGCGGACGGCGTCGGCGCGAGTTCCGTAGTGGACGTCGGCCGAGACCTTCTGTTCGGCCCAGTCGAGGTAGTCGTGGAACTCTCGGCGGGTGGGGAAGAACGTCTGGTGATTGATGAAGTGAGCCATGCGCCCGCGGTCGGCGAG
>JASLJL010000309.1 GCA_030152405.1 Gordonia sp. (in: high G+C Gram-positive bacteria)
AGTTCGCGGCTCGGCAGCGAATAGAGCATGCCGTCATGGCCCATCGCGATGCCGTCATCGACGGCGATGGTGTTGAACTCCTTGGCGACTCCGCCCGCCAACGCGATCTCGCCGGCGACGAGCTGGCCCAGGTCCTTGAGATGGACATGGCCCGGCACGAACTGCGTGAAGCTGTTGGCGATGGCGATGATCGGCTTGCCGAAGTCGTCGTCGGTCATTCCGGTGGCGCGCCACAGGGCGCGCGCGCCCGCTGCTTCGCGGCCGACGGTGGTGGTGCGAGACCGAAGGGCTGGCATTGAGTTCCTCGCTACGTATCGCTGAAATAGTCTCCCGGCCGGGCTGATGGCCGGGACTGTCTCTCTACTTTACGCGCGGCTGCTGTCGGATATTCCGGGCGTTCACGCGTTGTGTCAATGACTTGACACAATCGATCGGACGTTGAACAATTTGTATCAATGTATTGATACGCATGGCTGAGGTGTTCACTCTCGGTCGGCGCACGGGGAATGAGGATCCGACAGTGAAAGTTCTGATGGCGCTCGTGGCGATGGCCCTGGGCGGGCTGGTCGCCGTGACGATGTCCGTGGCGCTGCCCGCCGGGACGGCGATCGACGACCCGCGCATCGCACGTGTGCGACGCACACTCCTCGCCTGGCGTGTCGGGGGACTCGTCGTGGCGGCCGTCGCATCAGTGGTCGCGCTCTGGATCGGGTTGGGGGCGCCGACCGATCCCCGCGGCGCCGAACTGGGGGCGTATCTGAGCGGCCCCGGATGGTTCGGCTTCACCGGCACGGACCTGCGCATCCTGATCTGCGCGATTCCGGCGATCTTCGTCGTCGTTCAATTGATCGCCGTCGCCATCGCCGAACGCCGCGCGTACCGTCAGGTGGCGCCGGTGGTGTCGGTGGCGCTGTCACCGCGGCGGGCGGCCGACTACCTGCCGGGACGGCTCGTCTGGGCCACCGGCGGAGCCGCGGTGCTGGCCGTCGGCACGGCGGCCGTCACCATGGTGAGCACGGGACGGCTGGCACCGGGGCTGGCGGTGACCTGTCGCGACGGCACGGTGCTCGCGCAGGCGTCGTGGAGTCGGGACGAACTGCTGGTCCTGGTCGGCGGGATCGTGGTCGGGGCGATCGCCTTCGCAGCGGCGATCCGGGCGGTCGTCGATCGTGGACGCCCGGATTCGAGCGCCCTGTCGACCGTCGCCGACGATCTCGTCCGGCGGTCGTCGGCCACCTCCGCCGCCGGTCTGTTCGCCTGCCTCGTGGCCGCGACCGGTGCGGCGATCACGCTCGTCACCGGTGTCGCCGTCCGTCACCTGGCGGGCACCGGCTGCGGCAGTGCCTGGTGGTCGGTGTCGGGCTGGGTGCTGTACCTCGCGACCGCGGTCTGGGTGATCCTGTTCGTGTGGGGTGCCGCGGCGGCGGCCAACCGGACCCGCGGCGGCGCAGGCTCAGTGAAGGGGAGTGCGGCATGAGCATCGTCCTGACCGTGGACGGCCACGACCCGACTCCGCCGTATGAGCAGATCCGCGCGCAGTTGGCGACCGCCATCGGGTCGGGGGTGTTCGCTCTCGGAGAGCGGCTCCCCACCGTTCGACAGTTGGCGAACGACCTCGGGGTGGCGCCGGGCACCGTCGCACGCGCATACCGTGAACTCGAGCAGGCGCGATTGATCGAGTCCAAGCGGGGCAGTGGCACGCGGGTGAGCGCGGCGCCTCGATCGCGCGACGACGTCCTCGCCGACGCCGCGGCCGCCTACGTCCGGTCGTGCCGTGAGGCGCACGCGACCGAATCGGAGATCCGGGCCGCGCTCGATGCCGCGCTCACGCGGTGAGCCCGACCCCGGCGGGCAACCTCAGATGCCGAGAACCGTCTTCGCGATCATGAAGTAGATGAGGAGGCCGGTGGCGTCGCAGAACGTCGAGATGAACGGCGTCGAGAACACCGCCGGGTCAACCCGGATCGTCTTGGCCACCAACGGCATGATCCCGCCGACCGTCGCCGCGACCAGGCAGATCGACACGATCGTGGTGCCGATCACGGTGCCGATCTCCACGTCGTACACGATGGACGCGACGGCGAACCCGACGACGCCGAGTGCGGCGCCCATCGTGACGCCGACGCGCGCCTCCTTGCCTGCGACGCGCAGCACGTCGCGCGCCCGGACCTCGTCCATCGCCAGTGCGCGCGTCACCGTGGTCGCGGCCTGCGATCCGGTGTTGCCGCCGATGCCGGTCAACAGCGGGATGAACAACGCGAGGGCGACCTTCTGTTCCAGCGTCCCCTCGAAGACTTCGAGCACGTTGACGGTCAGGATGGCCGACACTGCGAGCACGAACAGCCACACCACACGCGCCCTGGTGATGGTGAAGACCGACGACTGCAGGTACGGGGTCTTCAGCATCTCGTGCGCGCCGGCGCGGGCCGCGTCCTCGTCCCGCGCCGCGGCGACCACATCGGCCGCGTCGTCCAGCGTGAGCATGCCGATGAGCCGGTTCTCGTTGTCGACGACCGGCATGGCGGGAAGGCTGAGATCGACGCAGCGGCGCGCCGCGGCCTCCGCCGCCGTCGTCGCGTGCGTGAACACCGGTGTCCGGCGATGGTCGGCGACCAGGGAGGTACGGTCGCTCAGCAGTAGATCGCGCAGACTGGCGATGCCGAGCAGTCGACGCTGATGGTCGACGACCGGGATCGTGTAGATGGTCTCCGCGTCGTGGCCGCGTTCGATCACCCTGGCCAGCGCCTGATCGACGGTGTCGTCGTCGTAGACATGAACGAACTCGGGGCTCATCCGGCGTCCCACCGAGTTCCGTCCGAAGCCCAGCACAACCGACGTCGACTCGCGTTCGGCGTCGGAAAGGGTTCGGATCAACTGCTTGGCGACGGTGGCGGGCAGCTCGTCGAGGAGTTCGGCGCGGTCGTCCGGGTCGAGGTAGTCGAACGCCTCGGCCACCTCCGACGTGCCGAGTGTGCTGATGAGACGAGCCTGCGTGGTCGACGACATGTCGTCGAAGACCTGCACGGCGTCGTCTTTCGCGAGGAGCCGGAATGCGATGGTCCCGCGCCTGCTGTCCAGCCCGTCGAGCACGGACGCGGCCTCCTGCGGCGCCATCGCCGCCAGTTCGCGGGCGGCATCGGTGAGCCGAGCGTCGTCGATGAAGTCTTCGATGTCCCGGGTGGTCACTGGCATCGGCGGAGTCTCCTGTGCTGGGTCAGGCGCGGCGCGCCTCGCGCTCGGCGGCGAACGGGTCCGGCACGCGGCCGTCGCTGAGCACCGACAGGACCGGCATGTCGGCGAACCCGACGGCGGGCAGGCGGACCTCGCGGCCGTCGGTGGTCACTGCTCGGACCGATCCCCACTTCGGGAACCGCAGACCGTCGACCTCGTCCCACGAGAGCGTGGTGGTCCGCAGCGTGCCGACCGCGACGATGCCGTCGGAGTCGACGTGCGTCCGCAGATGGTGGATCCACCAGGCGAGTGCGAACGGGACGACTGCGCCGAACGCGAACCACATGGAGCCGCCCATCATGATCAGCACGATGAAGATGGTCACGGGGACGGCGGCGTAGGCGAGCCGCGAGATCTTGAAGTCGAAGGCCGAATCGGTCACGCGGCCCATTCTTCCACGTCGTCCCACCGCGTCGGCGGACGGCGGAGGCCTGCCGAATAGCGGAATCGGCCCGGTCGCGGGCGGATTTGACTAGATCCGTCGCGCTGCTCTACGTTATTCGTGTGATGGATCAGAAGATTCTCGTAGTACTCGGTCGGCGCGTCAACGCCT
>JASLJL010000355.1 GCA_030152405.1 Gordonia sp. (in: high G+C Gram-positive bacteria)
CCGCCGATGAACATCGTCCGCCGTCCACTCCGGTCGGCCACACCCGTCCAGTACGGAATCGTCGCGAACCAGATCACCGCAGCCACGGATACGCACACGATCAGGAACGTGCGGTCGTAGTCGAGGTGCTTGGTGCCGTACGACAGGGTGAAGACCATGAACACGTAGGCGGCCGCCGAGTTCGCGACCATGAGTCCGACGGTCAACGCCATGCGGCCGACCCCGACACGGACCGCCTCTCGCAGCGGGAAGCGTTCCACCGCACGATGACTGACCACCGATTCGAAGGTCGGCGACTCCTCGACATGGAGGCGGATCGCCAGCCCGACGATCACCAGCAGACCACTGAGCAGGAACGGGATGCGCCAGCCCCAGGCGTCGAACGCGTCCGACGGCATTAGCGCGTTCGTGGAGAGGAACACCACGTTCGCCAGGACGAGCCCGGCGGGGGTGCCCATCTGCGGGAAGCCCGCGTACAGGTTCCGCTTGTCGGCGGGCGCGTGTTCCATCGACATCAGCGTCGCGCCCGCACCCTCCCCTCCGAGTCCGATGCCCTGCACCACGCGCAGCAGCACCAGGAGAACCGGCGCCCACACTCCGATCGACGCGTAATTGGGGACCACACCGATGAGCGTCGACGCGATGCCCATCATCAACAACGAGACGATCAGCGTGTTGCGACGGCCGATGCGGTCGCCGAAGTGCCCGAAGACGAGGCCGCCGATCGGACGGGCGACGAAGCCGACGGCGAAGGTGCTGAACGCGGCGAGCGTGCCCGCAGCGGGACTGAGCGACGGGAAGAACTGCTTGTTGAAGATCAGGGCCGCTGCGGTCCCGTACAGGAAGAAGTCGTACCACTCGAGGGTGGTGCCGACGAGCATCGCCGATCCGACTCGACGCCGCTTCTGCATGTCTGTCACCGCCTGTGGCGACGAGTGATTCTGGGTCATCGGGATGCCTTTCTGGAGCTGCTCCGGGGGTCGGGGCGATCGATTCGGGAGGGCTGTCTCAGCGAGCGATCCGCCTCACCTCAAGCCAATGCCAGTGCGTCATGTCACACAAATGCTCTTTGTCGCCGCCGCCATGCCTGTACCGATATGGCGGCGGACAGACGACGAGGCCGGCCCCGGACGAATACGCCCGGGACCGGCGAGTGGACCGCTCACGACGACAGGCCGAGGAACCTCTCGGCGTTCCCGCGAAGGATGAGATCGCGTGTCGTGGGCTCCAGGAACTCACTCTTGACGACCACTTCGCCGACCGGCCGCTCACCCAACGGATACGGGTAGTCGCTGCCGACCATCACCCGCTCGGCGCCGATCGTGTCGACGAGCAGACGCAGGGCGCGTTCGTCGAACACCACCGAGTCGACGTAGAACCGCCCGAGGTAGTGCGACGGCGGGAACTCCGACGTCCCGATGACGTCGTTCCGGCGGTGCCAGGCGTTCTCCATGCGACCGAGCCAGAACGCGAACGATCCGCCGCCGTGGGCGAAGCCGATCTTGAGTCGCTCGTCGACTCGGTCGAACACTCCGCCGAGGATCATCGCGAGGATCGACAGATGCGACTCGGCGGGCATCCCGACAAGCCACTTGGCCATCCACCGATCGAGTCTCGGCGACCCGGTCATGTCCCACGGGTGGACGAACACCGGCACGTCGTGAGACGCGCAGTGCTGCAGGAACTCGACCACGCCCGCGTCGTCGAGATCCCGGTCGCCGACGTGATTGCCGATCTCGACGCCGCGGTGACCGTTGTCCAGGCACCTGTCGAGCTCTCGGCAGGCGAGGTCCGGATCCTGCAGCGGGACCTGGCAGAACGGGATCATCCGATCTCCCGCCGGCCCGGTGATGTCCAGCGCGAGATCGTTGAAGACGGCTGCGATCTTCGCGGCCTGCTCCCCGGTGCGCGCATAGTTGAAGAACACCGGCGTCGGCGACACGACCTGCGTCTGCACACCGTCGGCGTCCATGTCGGCGAGGCGGACCTCGGGGTCCCAGGCGTCGGACTGGATGCGACGGAACTCGACGCTTCCGGTCATCATCATCGCCTCGCGTTCGGACTCCACTCGCAGCCACGGCGCGTCCGGCCCGGCGGATTCACTGACGTCGGGCCATCCGTGTGGAACGTAGTGGGTGTGGACGTCGATGGTCCCCGACATGTCAGCCCTTCCCCGGGTGCAGAGCGCCGCACTGTCCGCACGTGCGTGCCTCGACGTCGTCGTGGAACGCCGCGAACACCGGCGGCATGTCCTCGACGAGGTCGCGCACCTGCAGACGGACCTCATGGACGAGCGCATCGCATTCCAGGCAGTACCAGCGGAAGTTCTCGAGCGTGCCCTCATGCCGCACCCGCTCGATGACGACGCCGATCGACTCCGGATCGGGCCGCTGCGGAGAGTGGGCGATGTTCGCGGGCATCAGCCACGTCTCACCCTCGCGGATGTCGACCCGGACCGGTCCGTCGTCGGTCATCAGGTTGACGTGCATGTCGCCCTTCACCTGGTAGAACCACTCCTCGTACGGTTCGAAGTGGTAGTCGTAGCGCTCGTTGGGGCCGCCGACCACCTGGACGATGAAGTCGTCGCCCAACGCCATCATCTGGTTGTTCACCGGCGGCTTGAGCAGGTGCTGGTTGTCTCGGATCCAGCCGTGGAAGTCGATGACCGGAGGGATGCTCGTCATGTCGGGTTCTCCTGTGGTGTGTGATGGCCGGTCACGGCCGAGTGGGCCGGTGGGCGATCGCTTGTATCTCGATGAGCAGATGCGGATGCGGCAACTGATGGACGGCGACGGTCGTGCGGGTGGGACCGTTCTCGTCGAAGTACTCGCCGTACACCCGGTTGTAGACCCCGAAGTCGTTCATCGACACGAGGTAGGTGGTGAGCTGGCAGACGTCGTCGAGTCCGGCGCCGACCTCGCCGAGGATGTCGCGGATGTTCTCGATGACGGCCCGAGTCTGTTCCTCGATGCTGAGATCGGTCGTCCCCATCTCGTCGACTTGCACGCCGACGAACGTGTTGTCAGGACGCCGCGAACTGGTTCCGGACACGAAGATGAGGTCGCCGACGACCTTCACGTGCGGGAATCGTCCGCGAGGCGTGGCCCGGCCGGCGAGGACTCCCCCGGTCGATGTTGTCGTGTCACTCATGCCGTCATCTCCGACGCCTGTGCGGTGAAACCGACTGAGCCGATTCCGTCGACCGCACAACTCACGGATGTCGCGGTGAGCGCGGTGGCCGCGGTCGCGGCCCCGGCTAGCACGATGTGGCCGGCGCGCAGTGGGATGCGATGGCGACGGCACATGTCGAGAAGCGCGGTCAGCGCGTTCGCCGGATCATCGAGGATGGCGGCCGTCGACCCGGACGTCACCTGATCGCCGACCGTCATCGTGACGGGGCGGTCCGCGGCCTCGCGGAGCGGCGTCCACGCACCGACGGCGAATCCGGACGCCGACGTGTTGTCGGCGACGACGTCCGCGTAGGTGAAGACGAAGTCGAGGTACCGGGAGTCGATCACCTCGACGGCCGCGGCGATGGCGTCGACGTGCTCCCACATGTCGACGTCGGGATCGTCCAGGTCCACATCACGGGCGATCCGGTAGGCGACTTCCGGCTCCACCTTGGGATGGATGAATCGGCCGAGGTCGGCCACCCCGCCGTCGTCGATCTGCATGGCGTCGGTGAGCCGTCCGACGATGACGTCGGAGACTCCCATCTGCGCCATCTTGGCTTTGCTCGTGAAGCCGAGCTTGACGCCGATCACCTTCTCGCCGCGGGCTTCTCGTCGGGCGATCACCGCGTCCTGGACGCGGTACGCGAGAGCGACGTCGAAGCTCGGCCGCACGTCGGTGTCGGCTTCGATGCTCGTCGTCTCGGTGCGGTTGATCTGTGCGTCGTCGAGCCGCTCTGCGAGAGCGGCGACCTGATCGGTCATTCGAGTCTCCTGGTTGATGGTCGTGGTGCTCACAGGCGCACGCACACGTTGGTCGGCTCGGTGTAGAAGTGCAGGGACGACTCGCCGCCTTCGCGTCCGATTCCTGACAGACCGACGCCCCCGAACGGCGATCGCAGGTCGCGCAGGTACCAGGTGTTGACCCACGACAGTCCCACGTTCATCCGTCCCGCGACGCGGTGTCCACGTCGCAGGTCGTTCGTCCAGACCGCAGAGGCGAGTCCGTACTCGGTGTCGTTGGCGAGCGCGATCGCCTCGTCCTCGGTGTCGAACGGGACGAGCCCGGCGACGGGTCCGAAGATCTCCTCCCGCATCGTCCGGTCGGCGTTCGTCAGCCCGGTCCAGAGGGTCGGCTGCATCCAGAATCCACCGTCGAGTCCTGTTCCGAGAGTGGGTGCGCCGCCGCCGACCAGCACGTCCGCTCCCTCCTCGACCGCCAAGTCGAGGCAGGCCTGAACCTTGTCTCGATGCTTCGCCGAGATGAGCGGTCC
>JASLJL010000376.1 GCA_030152405.1 Gordonia sp. (in: high G+C Gram-positive bacteria)
CGACACCCAGTCATCGTGTCGCACACGCAAAGAAGAGGTCAGGTTGCAAATCTGCAACCTGACCTCTTCTTGCGATCCGTCCTGAATCGCTCACTGTGGGCGAAGGGGGACTTGAACCCCCACGTCCCGAAGGACACTGGCACCTGAAGCCAGCGCGTCTGCCATTCCGCCACTCGCCCGTGGCGTCGATCATTCGACTTATGTCCTTGCGGACTCGAAAACGATAGCACGCAGGTGTCGAGCGGTGAAAATCGTCGGGCGTCATCGGCCCCGACCTGCGAATTTACGCTCGACGGGCGCGACCTGGCACACCTGTGCGACTGTGACTACAGATACCGGTGGTGTACACGGGCCACGTCGGGCTTGCCCTGTCGGTAACATCGAATGGCACGGTATGCACGCCGACACGCCACAGAGGATCGAAGGGAGCCAGGACGGGTGGGATTTCTCGACCGTTTCGAGCGCAAGCTCGAGTCCGCCGTCGACGGCGGATTCGCCCGCGTCTTCGGAGGCTCGGTGGCTCCCCAGGAGATCGAGCAGCGCCTTCAACGCGAAGCCGAAGGCACCCTGGAGAACCTCGGCGACGGCGCGTCGCTGGTGGCCAACAGCTACCGCGTGTCGCTCAGTCCGTCTGACCTGGAGCACGTCTCCACCGAGTACGAACTGAACAGGAAGATATTCTCCCGCCACTTGGAGGACTTCATCCGCGACAATGGGTGGCAGACTTATGGCCCAGTAGTCGTAGAGTTCGATCAGATACCGTCACTGCACACCGGACAGTTCCACACCCAAGGCGTCGTCAACCCCGATGCCACACCACGCCCGGTCCCCGCGTCCGCCGCGGCCCCGGGACCAGAAAGTCACCGAGGAGCCCCAGCCATGACCAATCCCCCCGGAAACGATCAGGGCGGCCAGTACCCCGGCTACCCGCAGCAAGGCGGGCAGTACTCGCAGTACGACTACGAGCAGCAGCAGGGCTACGGTCAGCAGCCGGCCTACGACCAGGGCCAGCAGCAGTACGACGCACCCCAGCAGGGCGGCTACGACCAGCAGTACGGCGCACCCCAGCAGGGCGGATACGACCAGCAGGCGTACGGCGCTCCCGCCGACCAGGGTTACGGCGCACCGCAGGGCGGCTACGCCCCCGCAGGCATCACCCTCGCCCTCGAGGACGGCAGCAACCGGACGTTCTCGCTGCGTCAGGGCTCCAACGTCCTCGGCCGCGGGCAGGACGCACAGTTCCGACTCCCCGACACCGGCGTCTCGCGTCGCCACGCCGAGATCCGCTGGGACGGCCAGACGGCGATGCTCACCGATCTGAACTCGACCAACGGCACGACGGTCAACGACCTGCAGGTCAGCAGTTGGGAACTGGCCAACGGGGACCGCATCCGATTGGGCCACTCCGACATCACCGTCCGCTTCCAGTAGCCGACACCGCATAAGATGCTGTCGGGGGAACATCGCGTCCCCCGACAGTTGACTGCATCCTGGCGTCCGCCGAGATGAGAGACGTTTCTACGTGAGGGAGGTGATGCACAGGTGCAGGGCATTCTGTTGCAGGTGACCCGATTCGGGTTCCTCATCCTGCTGTGGCTGTTCGTGTACGCGATCATCCGCGCCATGCGCAACGACCTCACCGCCGCCGCAGGCGGCCGTCTTCCCGTCGGGGGCGGACGATCCGAACGCAAAGCCCGCACCACTCGGTCGCGCGGCACCGCGAAGTTCCTGGTGGTGACCGCGGGCGCACTCGCGAACACACGCATCACCCTCGGCTCGCAGCCGGTTCTCATCGGCCGGGCCGACGACTCGACGCTCGTCCTCACCGACGATTACGCATCCGAACGTCATGCCCGCCTCTCACCGCGCGGCGACGACTGGTACGTCGAAGACCTCGGATCCACCAACGGCACCTATCTCGACCGATCCAAAGTGACGACCGCCGTCCGAGCCCCGATCAACACCCCGATCCGGGTCGGCAAGACCGTGATTGAGCTACGCCCGTGACCCTCGTCCTGCGCTACATCGCGCGAAGCGACCGCGGCCTCGTCCGGTCGAACAACGAAGACTCCGTCTACGCCGGTGCGCGCCTCCTCGCCCTCGCAGACGGCATGGGAGGCCATGCCGCGGGCGAGGTCGCGAGCCAGCTCGTCATCCAGGCCCTCCGCTCCCTCGACGACGACGAACCCGGTGGCGACCTCCTGTCCGCGCTCGAACGCGCCACCCAGGCCGGCAACACGGCGATCGCCCGCCAGGTGGAGCAGTCGCCGGAGCTCGACGGCATGGGCACCACGCTCACCGCGATCCTCTTCGCAGGCAGCCGTATCGGGCTCTGCCACGTCGGCGACTCCCGCGGCTACCTGTACCGCGACGGCGTCCTGACCCAGATAACCCGCGACGACACATTCGTCCAGTCACTCGTCGACGAGGGTCGGATCACGGCCGAACAGGCCCACTCGCACCCGCAGCGGTCGCTGATCATGCGCGCCCTGACCGGCCAGGACGTGGAGCCGACCCTCATCATGCGCGAGGCCCGCGCGGGCGATCGCTACCTGCTGTGCAGCGACGGGCTGTCGGACGTCGTGTCCGAGGAGACCCTCGCCGACACCCTCGGCTCGATCGCCGACCACAAGGCGTGCGCCGACCGTCTCATCGAACTCGCTCTCCGCAGCGGCGGCCCCGACAACGTGACCGTCGTCGTCGCCGACGTGGTCGACGACCAGTACGGCGAGTCGCGC
>JASLJL010000405.1 GCA_030152405.1 Gordonia sp. (in: high G+C Gram-positive bacteria)
CCTGCGCGCAGGCGAACTCGTCGCCGTGTATCCGGAGGCGACGATCAGCCGCAGCTTCGAGCTGAAGGGGTTCAAGAGCGGTGCCGCCCGCATGGCGCTCGAGTCGGGCGCCCCGCTCGTCCCGACCATCGTGTGGGGTGCGCAGCGCATCTGGACCAAGGGGCATCCGCGGAGCATGGGCCGCAACGGGTACAAGATCATGGTGGGCGTCGCCGAGCCGATCGCCCCGGAGGGCACCCCGGAGCAGCTGACGGCACGACTCCACGAGTCGATGCGCGCCAAGCTCACCGAGCTGCAGGACGCATACGGTCCGTACCCCGCGGGCGAGTTCTGGGTCCCCGCGGCGCGCGGGGGAGGCGCGCCCACCCTCGAGGAGGCGAACGCCATGGACGCCGCCGACGCCGAGGAGAAGGCGCGCAGACGCGGCGAGCAGTGACATGGAGCCGGTCTACCGAACGCTGGAACTGATCGCCTCCGCCATCCACGGGGTGCAGGGGACACGTCGACGAGTCGTCGGCCTGGAGAACATTCCGACCTCCGGCGGCGCGGTCGTCGCGGTGAACCACACCGGCTTCACCGATTTCATGCCGCTCGGGCTGGCTCTGCGGGGCGTGCGTCGGCGTGCCCGGTTCATGGTGAAGTCGGAGCTGACGGACATCGGGATCATGCGATTCCTGGTGAAGCACACCCGGGCGGTGCCCGTCGACCGATCGGCGGGCGCGGACGCCTACCGGGTCGCCGTCGACGACCTGCGCGCAGGCGAACTCGTCGCCGTGTATCCGGAGGCGACGATCAGCCGGAGCTTCGAGTTGAAGGAGTTCAAGTCGGGCGCCGCTCGAATGGCCATCGAGGCGGGGGTCCCGGTGATCCCGGTGATCGTGTGGGGCGCACACCGACAATGGACCAAAGGCACGGCACGACGGATCGGACGTCATCGGATCCCGATCCACGTCGACGTGGGACCGCCGGTCATGATGGGACGCGGCGACGACGTCCATGAGGCGACCCACCGTCTGCACGACGTGATGGCCGCGCAGCTGCGCCGCGTCCAGGACGACTATCCGGAGGCGCCGGCCGGAGCCGACTGGGTCCCGGCCCGGCTCGGCGGCTCAGCGCCGACACCGGCCGAGGCGCTGGTGATCGAAGACGCCGAGGCCGCGGCGAAGGCGGCCAGCCGCGCCGCGAAACGCGAGAAGAGGAATAAGTGACCTTCGGACCACCGTCCATGATCGCGACCGACGTCGACGGGACGCTCATCGTCGACGACGACCCGATCTCGCCCCGAACCGTCGACGCCCTCGTCAGGGCGCGCGAAGCGGGTGTCGAGCTGGTCCCCGCCACCGGCCGGCCGCCTCGTTGGATCCCGCCGATCACCGACCAGCTGGCGGGAACTCCCGCCGCCGTCCGCTTCGCCGTGTGCGCCAACGGCGCGATCGTCTACGACGTCGAACACGATCGGATCGTCTACGCGGACGAACTCACGACCGACGTCCTCGTGACTCTCCGGGACGTGTGCCGAGAGGCGATCGGCGGCTGCGGGCTCGCCGCCGAGCGAGCCGGGACGTCGGCGCACGATGCGGCGACGGCGTCGTTCGTCGCGACGGCGGGCTACAAGCACGCGTGGCTCAACCCCGATCATGTCGAAGTCAGCGACGAGCGTCTGGTGGAGCAGCCCGCCGTCAAACTTCTCGTCCGCAAGCCGGGCATGTCGTCACGGGAGATGGCGGAGATCGTCGCGCCGCTGGTCGGCGACCTGGCCGAGGTGACCTTCTCCATCGACACCGGACTGATCGAGATGTCGGTGCCGGGTGTCCACAAGGCGTCCGGGCTCGAATGGCTGATCGCCAACGCTGACGTCGACGGGTCGGCGACGGTGGCGTTCGGCGACATGCCCAACGATGTCGAGATGCTGCGCTGGGCGTCGCACGGGGTCGCGATGGGCAACGGCGATCCCCTCGCGCTGGCGGCCGCCGACGAGATCACCGCGGCGAACGTCGACGACGGGATCGCCGAAGTCCTCGAACGCTGGTTCTGACCGTCGACATCGTGTCGTCGCAGTGATAGCAAGGATCCATGAGCAGCGACGCGATGGCCTGGACCTCCGACGACCTCCCCTCCTTCGCCGGGCGGACGGTGATCGTCACCGGCGCGAACAGCGGGCTCGGCCTCGTCGCCGCACGAGAGTTCGCACGGGTCGGGGCCCACGTGGTTCTCGCCGTCCGTGACACGGCGAAAGGCGAGAAGGCTGCGGCGACGCTCGGCGGCGACACCGAGGTCCGTCGCCTCGATCTGGCGGACCTCTCGTCGATCCGAGCCTTCGCCGACACCTGGACCGGCGACATCGACGTCCTCGCGAACAACGCGGGCGTCATGAACCTGCCGGAGACCCGGACCGCCGACGGTTTCGAGATGCAGATCGGCACCAACCATCTCGGCCACTTCGCGTTGACCACCCTGCTGCTGCCCGCCGTCACCGACCGTGTCGTGACGATGTCGTCGATCATGCATCGGACCGGCCGGATCGACCTCGACGACCTCAACTGGGAACGACGCACCTACAACCGGGCCGCAGCCTACGGGCAGTCGAAGCTGGCCAACCTGCTGTTCTCGCTCGAACTGCAGCGACGGCTCACCGCCGCGGGCTCGTCGGTGCGCTCCTTCGCGGCGCACCCCGGCTACGCCGCGACGAACCTGCAGACACGAACCGACAATCTCGTCCTGGACTGGGGCGGTCGCATCGGGAACAAGGTGATCGCGCAGTCGGCGGAGGCCGGCACCTGGCCGATGCTCTTCGCCGCCAGCCAGGATCTTCCGGGCGGCTCGTATGTGGGTCCCGACGGGTTCAACGAGCTGCGCGGGAATCCCGCCCTCGCGGGACGCACCGCTCGCGCGAGCGATCTGAACGTCGCCGAGAAGCTCTGGGAGCTCTCCGCTGAACTGACGTCCTGACCTCTGGCCGGCATAGTCCCCGCCGGGTGGTGTCACCGCCAGACGAAGCCGTCCGGATCGACGAATGCGCCGGCGTCGGACGAGACGGCGAGACGATGGGAGCCGCTGCCCTCGGCGGAGACTCCCGCGTTCTTCGCCGTGGCCTTCCGGCTCTGGAGTGCCAGGGTGATCGCGCCGTCGCCCCGACTGAACTCGACGTACTTGCGGCCGAAGCTCTTCTCGACCGTCAATCCTCGGCCCGTGTAGAAGGACTTCGACGCTGCGACGTCGTCCACCCCGAGCAACAGAACAATCGAGTCGACCACACGCAGCGGCGCGCCGGTGACCTTCTTCGACGACGACGCAAGCGTCCACACGGTCCCGTCCGGCGCCTCGATCGTCGCGCCGTAGCCCCAGAACGACTTGGACGCCGGCTTCACGACGCGGGCCCCCGCCGCGACGGCGGCGTCGAAATACGAGTCGACGACAGCGGGGTCGGCGACGACCAGTGAGACCGCGAACCCGCGGAAACCTGACGTCGGTTCGTCGGAGGACTCGACGAGGAGGCGGTCGCCGAGATCGAATGCGGC
>JASLJL010000489.1 GCA_030152405.1 Gordonia sp. (in: high G+C Gram-positive bacteria)
TCGCCGCCGCGGCACGCTGGCCTCGTGCGGGCAGCCTCGGACCGCTGGTGACGGAGGTCGACGGGTCGGTGTACCCGTCGGCGCGCGCGGTTCCCGATCTCGTGTCCGGCACCGGCCACGCACTGCTGGGGACCGTCTGGAAGTCGAACCCCTGGACTCGCGCGTACCGCGACGGCGGTGCGGAGCCCGGCTCGACCACCGAACGTCCGGTCGGCTGGCTGTCCGGCTCGTGCCTGCTCGTCCGCCGGAGCGCGTTCGACAGCATCGGCGGCTTCGACTCGCGGTACTTCATGTTCATGGAGGACGTCGACCTCGGCGACCGGCTCGGCCGAGCGGGCTGGCTCAACGTCTACGTGCCGTCGGCCCGCGTGCTTCACGCGAAAAGCCACTCGGTGAGCAGACATCCGGAGAAGATGATTCCGGCGCACCACGCGAGCGCCTACCGGTTCAACGCCGACCGCAACCCGGGCCCGCTGCGGGCCCCGCTGCGTCTGGCACTCCGTGCCGGGCTCGCCGTGCGGTCGAAGATCGCCGTGGCCGCCGCTCTGCGCGAGCAGCGCCGCACGAGCTCTCGCTGATCGATCCCACCAGATCACTGATGGAAGGAACACCCACCGTGAACCCGTCTGTTCAGGCACTCGTCCTCGTCGGCGGCAAGGGCACCCGACTGCGGCCGCTCACGCTGTCCGCGCCCAAGCCGATGCTTCCCACCGCGGGCTCGCCGTTCCTCACGCACCTGCTGTCGCGCATTCGTGAGGCGGGAATCACCGACGTCGTGCTCGGCACGTCGTACCAGGCGCACGTGTTCGCCGATCACTACGGCGACGGGTCGTCGCTCGGCCTCAACCTGACGTACGTGACCGAGGAACAGCCCCTGGGCACCGGCGGCGGCATTCGGAACGTGTACGACGCGCTGACCGCCGACACCGTGCTGGTGTTCAACGGCGACGTCCTCGGCGGCACGGACATCCGCGACGTGGTCGACACCCACCGGACGTCGGGCGCCGAGGTGACCCTGCACCTGGTGCGCGTGAAGGATCCCCGCGCGTTCGGGTGCGTCCCGACCGATGCGGAGGGTCGGGTGACCGCGTTCCTCGAGAAGACGCAGGACCCGCCGACCAACCAGATCAACGCCGGAACCTACGTGTTCAACCGGAACGTGATCGCGGAGATCCCGGCAGGCAGGGCGGTGTCGGTGGAGCGTGAGGTGTTTCCGTCGCTGCTCGCGCAGGGACGTCACATCCATGCCTATGTGGACAACGCGTACTGGCGTGACATGGGCACCCCGGAGGACTTCGTGCGGGGATCGGCCGATCTGGTGCGCGGCATCGCGCCGTCGCCCGCCCTGCAGGACGCGTGCGGTGAGGCGTTGGTGCTGGACGGCGCGAGCGTGTGGCCTGGCGCGGTCCTGATCGGCGGCACGGTCGTCGGGCGCGGCGCGACGGTCGGTGCAGGCGCTCGGCTCGACGGAGCGGTGATCTTCGACGGTGCGCGTGTCGAGGCCGGAGCCGTCGTCGAACGAAGCATCGTCGGGTTCGGGGCCCGCGTGGGCGAGGGCGCGCTGGTGCGCGACACCGTCATCGGCGACCGCGCGTCCATCGGCGCGCGATGCGAACTCTTGCGCGGCGCTCGGGTGTGGCCCGAGATTCAGATCCCCGACAACGGGATCCGCTTCTCCACCGACGTCTGACGGTGGACGCGGCGAGGGCTCAGTGAGCCTTCGCCGCGGCGAGCAGGCCCGACCCGACCGGAATCACGGCAGGCAGGAAGCGGTCGTCCTCGGCGACGATGGTCGCGGCCTCGCGGGCGGACAGCGTCCGCGGATCCTTCGCGGTCGGATCGTCGATCGTCCCGCCCGCAGACGCGTTGTTCACCACGAGGAGCCCGCCGGGCCGCAGGATCCGGACGCCCTCGGTGACGAACGCCGGGTACGACAGCAGCGGTCCGTCGACGAACACCAGGTCGTAGGTGGCATCGGCCAAGCGAGTGAGGACGTCGGACGGCGCGCCGTTGATCAAGCGGGTGCGGCCGGGCGCGATCTCGGCGTCGGCGAACGACTCCCGCGCGGCGCGGTGATGCTCGGACTCCGGGTCGATGGTGGTGAGGATGCCGGTGGGCGGCATGCCTGCGAGGAGCCACAGACCGCTGACACCCGTGCCGGTGCCGATCTCGACGACGTGTTGCGCGCCGGTGGTGCGCGCGAGCAGTGACAGGAGAGCACCGGTCGCCGGGCTGATCGCCGACGCTCCGAGCTCTTCGCCGCGGAGTCGGGCGCCGACGAGTGCGTCGTCTTCGATGATGGCGGCCTCCGCGTAGGCGTTCAGGCGAGCGGCGGGGTCGGTCGAGGACGCGTCAGTCATGTGAATGAGGGTGCCACATCGGCGTTCGTCGGCCGGTTCTCCACGCCGGACCAGCGCGTTGTCGCATCCTCAGGAAACACTCAGCCGCCTCTGGGGACGCCCACATTCCCATGAGACAGGCTCATAGCCGATGGTCCGGAATATCGATCGCCTCACCGACGTTGCAGCGTCTGACGACAAGACGTCTGCCGGTGTTGTCGCGAAGAAAGGAACTGGCACCTTCCTGATGAGCCTTCCCACGAGCACTTCCACCGAATCGTCGCGCGACTCATTCCGCGGCACGGC
>JASLJL010000500.1 GCA_030152405.1 Gordonia sp. (in: high G+C Gram-positive bacteria)
CGCTCACCTGCCTGATCAGCGCCGTCCTGCTGCCGCGCGTCGACGTCATGTCGAAGTTCCAGCGCTGGCAGGTCGGCGGCGTCGGCGGCGCCGAATGGGATCGCATCGCGGCGGTCGCTCCCGTCCTCGGAGTGGGTGCGCTGATCACGTTCGCATGCGCCCGGGGCATGAACTCGCTCGCCCTCGGCGACGACGTCGCGACCGGACTCGGCGCGAACGTCGCCAGGACGCGTCTGGCGACGGGGCTGGCCGCGGTGATCCTGGCGGGTGCTGCGACCGCCATCGCAGGCCCGATCGGGTTCGTCGGACTCCTCGTGCCGCACGCCTGCCGCGCCGTGATCGGCACCGATCACCGCTGGCTGCTGCCGTTCACCGCGCTCGTCGGCGCCTGCCTGCTGGTGTTGTCGGATGTGATCGGGCGGATCGTCGTCCGCCCCGAGGAAGTGGACGTCGGGGTGGTGACGGCGATCATCGGCGCGCCGTTCTTCATCTGGATCGTCCGACGTCAGAAGGTGCGTGAGTTGTGACGACCCTCCAGTCCGTCAAGACGGGCCGCGCGACGCGGCAGCGACGCAGAGTGATCATCCTGGCGGTGCTCGCCGCGCTCGTCGTCGCCCTGTTCCTGGTTTCGCTGATGGTGGGCCAGAAGTTCTATCCGCTCGACACCGTGTTCCGGGTGATCGCGGGCGACAACGTGCGCGGTGCGACGTTCACCGTCGGCGAGCTGCGCCTGCCTCGCGCCTGCCTCGCGGCGCTGGCGGGGTTCGCGTTCGGCGCCGCCGGTCTCACGTTTCAGACGCTGCTGCGCAATCCGCTCGCCTCGCCGGACATCATCGGCATCTCGTGGGGCGCGTCTGCTGCGGCCGTCATCGGCATCGTGATGCTCGGGCTCACCGGCACCTCGGTGTCGCTCGTCGCCCTCATCGGTGCGTTGGCGGCGGCCGCCGCGGTCTACGGACTGTCGATGAACGGCGGATTCGCGGCCACTCGGCTGATCCTGATCGGGATCGGTCTGGCCGCGATGCTGTCGAGCGTCGTCTCGTACACGCTGGCCCGCGCGTCGGAGTGGGACATCGCGGTGGCTCTGCGGTGGATCACGGGCAGCCTCGGCGACGCGTCGTGGGATCGGGTGACGCCGCTCGCGGTCGTCATGGTGATCGTGGTGCCGGTGATGCTGTACTTCGGTCGCGACATGGGGATGCTCGCTCTCGGCGACGACACCGCGGCGGGCATGGGGGTGCGGGTGGAGCGGACGCGTCTCCTCTTCATCCTCGCCGCGGTGACGCTTCTCGCCTTCGCGACGGCCGGCGCCGGTCCGATCTCGTTCGTCGCCTTCATGTCCGGTCCGATCGCGGCCCGGATCATGGTCCGCGCCGGAGGGTCCCTGTTGGTGCCCGCGGGATGCGTCGGCTCGATCCTGGTGATGTCCGCCGACCTGATCGGCCAGTTCGCGCTGCCGCACCGGTACCCGGTCGGGGTCGTCACCGGTGTGCTGGGCGCGCCCTTCCTCATCTATCTGCTCATCCGCGTCAACCGGTCGGGAGGAACTCTGTGACCGCCGAACATCGCCTGCAAGCGCAGGACATCCGACTGTCGTACGGCGACCGAGTGATCGTCGACGGCCTCGACCTCGACGTGCCCGCAGGCGTGATCACCTCGATCGTCGGCGCCAACGGTTGCGGGAAGTCGACCCTGCTCAGGGCGCTGGCCCGGCTGCTGAAACCGGTGTCGGGGACCGTCGTGCTCGACGGCGCCGACATCGCGTCCCGACGTTCCCGCGAGGTGGCTCGGGTCCTCGGTCTCCTTCCGCAGAGTCCGGTGGCGCCCGAGGGAATCACCGTGTCCGATCTCGTCGGTCGCGGTCGGCATCCGCATCAGCGGGCGCTCGCCCGCTGGACCGCTCACGACTACGAGGCGGTCGCCGACGCCCTCGACGCGACGGGAATCGCCGACCTCGCCGACCGGTCGGTCGACGAACTGTCGGGCGGGCAGCGGCAGCGCGTGTGGATCGCGATGGCGCTCGCGCAGGAGACCGACATCCTGCTGCTCGACGAGCCGACGACCTTCCTCGACGTCGCACACCAGGTGGAGGTCCTCGATCTGCTCACCGATCTCCGCGAGGCGCGAGGCACCACCATCGTGATGGTGCTGCACGACCTCAACCTCGCAGCCCGCTACTCCGACCACCTGATCGCCATGCGATCGGGGAGTGTCCACGCTCAGGGATCACCCGACGTGGTCGTGACATCCGACCTGGTCAGTGAGGTGTTCGGGCTCAAGAGTCAGATTCTGCAAGATCCAGTGTCGGGGAAACCCGCCGTCATGCCGATTGGGAGGCACCATGTCCGCTGAGAACGACAACCCGTTCGTCCTCGCCCACGCCGAGGTGGCGCTCGTCGAGCCGGTCTCGCCGAACTTCGTCCGCATCACGTTCGTCGGCGAGGACGTCGATCTGATGGGGACGCCGGGTAGCACGTTCGACCAGCGGATGAAGATCATCTTTCCGCCCGCGTCCGGTGTGCTGCCCGATCTCGCGGGTGGTGACGACTG
>JASLJL010000517.1 GCA_030152405.1 Gordonia sp. (in: high G+C Gram-positive bacteria)
CGCGCGGACCACGGACCGCGAACACGCGCCGACCGTAGTCGATTCGATCCATCGAGTTCACAGTTCGCTCGCCGTCCGTCGGCGGGCCAGCGCGATCAGAACCGGTGCGCCGATGAAGGCGGTGATGATGCCCGCGGGAATCTCCTCGTCGTTCAACGTCACCCGGCCGAGCATGTCTGCACAGACCACCAGGATCGCCCCGCCCACCAGGCTGAACGGCAGGATCCACCGCTGATCGGGCCCGACGATCCACCGCACCACGTGCGGGATCATCAGGCCGACGAACCCGATCGGGCCCGCTGCTGCGGTCGCGGCGCCACACATCAGGGTCACCGCCGCGACGCCGAGGATGCGGACCCGCGTGAGCGGGACACCGAGTGCGACGGCCAGATCGTCGCCGAGGGCCACCGCGTTCAACGCGCGCGCCACGAGCACCGCGACGACTGCGCCGACGAGCACGAAGGCGGCCATTCCGATCACCACGCCGAATCCTCGATTGGTGATCGAGCCGGCCTGCCAGAACCGCATGGTCGTGAACGCCGCGGAGTCGATGAGGACCATGCCCTGCGTGACGCCTCCGAGGAAGGCCGCCAATGCGACGCCGGCGAGTGCCAGCCGGACCGGTGTCGCACCGGCCCGGCCGCTGTTGGCGAGCGCGTACACCACCACGGCGGCGACGGCGGCTCCGATCAGCGCGAACCACACGTATCCCCAGTAGCTGCCGATCCCGAAGACCGACACCGCGATCACGATCGCGAACGCAGACCCGGCGTTGACGCCGAGGATGCCCGGGTCGGCGAGCGGGTTGCGGGTCATCGCCTGGATGATCGCGCCCGACATCGCCAGCGCCGCGCCGACGAGGATCGCGAGCAGTCCGCGCGGGATCCGCTGATCCCACAGGACGTTCACCTCGTCGAGGTTCGGGTTGCCCGGTGACCGATCGGCGTGAATCAACGCCTCGATCACGTGCGACACCGGGATGTCCCGCACGCCCACTCCCAGGCTGACCACGAACAGCGCGACGACTGCGGCGATCGCGACGGCCATCGCGATCGACCGCAGTCGATTCGATCGCATCAGCCCCTGGGGCGCTCCGCGATCGGAGGTCGTCTCCGAGGACGACCCGTGGTGCACTGCGGTCAGCTCTTGACCTTTCCGGCTGCCGACGTCAGCGCATCACGCACGCCGGCATCGTCGAGGACGTAGTTCATGTTGAGGTACGTCGGCGTTCCGGCCGCCTCGGCCAGCGCCTTGTTCTCGATCGTCCGACCGTCGCGCACCACTGCGAGGTTCTTGAACACCGAGTTGTCGGTGATCTCCTTGCGGTCGGCGTAGAAGTTCAGGATCAACACGTCGCGATCCAGCGACGACAGGTCCTCCAGCGAGGGCTGCGCCGGGTCGGTCGACGGCGGCGGAACGAGTCCGAACATCTTCAGGTAGTTCGCCACGTACGGCTCGACGGAGTCGTTCGACAGGCCTCCGCCGATGTACTGGACGGCGAGGGCGGCGGTCTTGCCGACGACGCTCGGGTTGTCCGCACGCCACTGCGCGGCCTTCGCATCGGTGTCGGCGATGACCTTCTCAGCCTCGCTCTCCTTGCCGAGCGCCTTGGCGACGGTCCGCAGGAAGGTGGGAGCATCGACGTCGGACGGCGACGTGAACGGCTTCGGGAAGGTGACGACCGGCGCGATCTTGCTCAGTTGCTTGTAGGTGTCGTCCATGTACCAGCTTCCGACGGCGAGGATCAGGTCCGGACGAGCCTTGACGACGTCTTCGGTTCGGATCTCGTAGGAGGTTCCGGTCCAGATCCGCTCCGGGTCGGCGCCTTCCTTCTTCAATGCGTCGGTCGTCCAGGTGTTGAACGGGAAGTCCTTGTACTCGGCGACCACGCTCGGGGTGACCCCGAGCGCCTGCGCCGCATTGAGATCGGCTTCAGAGACGGCGAGGATCCGCTTGGGCGACGCGGGGATCTTGCTTGTTCCGAATGCGTTCTCGAGGGTGATCTGCGCGCCGCCCGCGTCGTCGGAGTCGTCGTTGCCACAGGCGCCGAGCACTGCCGCGAGGAGCGCGATGACGGCGATCAGGACGCCGGCGACGAGACCGCGGCCTCTCCGGGTCGAGCGAGTCGGGATCGTCTGCTTCATGGAATGTTCCTTCGATGTGTGGAGTGGATCGGCTCGCCGACCACTCGGGTGAATTAAGCGTAGCCTAAGCTTCATCGCGCCCCTTAGCCCAGGCTGCCCATATCTCGCTGTATCGGCCTCCCGACGCCACCAGCTCTGCGTGTGGACCGGACTCCACGACGCGTCCTGCCTCGAGGTGGACGATCCGGTCGGCAGCGGCCGCCTGGCTGAGCCGATGAGCGATGACGAGCGCCGAACGACCTGCGAGGACCGCCGCCGCCGACTCCTCGAGGACGCCTGCGCCGACGCTGCCCGCGTCGGCGGTCGCCTCGTCGACGATCACGACGTCGGGATCGAGCAGGTCTATCCGAGCGAGCGCCAACTGCTGGGCGACCATCGCGTCCACCTGGTGACCGTGCTCGCCGACCACCGTGTCGAGCCCGTCGTCGAGGCCGCGCGCCCACCCCGCGGCGCCGACCTTCTCCAGTGCGGCCCACACTCGCTCGACGTCTGCGTCGGGCCTGCCCAGCAGCAGGTCTTCGCGCAACGTCCCGGAGAACACGTGGACCTCCTGCGTCAGTAATGCCACGCGGCGCGCACGATCGGCGTCCGGGATGTCCCGGACCGGCACTCCACCGAGTGACACCGATCCGCTGCCCGCCGGGTGGATTCCCGCCAGGACGGTTGCGAGCGTGCTCTTTCCGGCGCCGGACATGCCGACCAGCGCGACGTGCTCGCCCGGTCGGACGGCGACGGACACGCCGTGCAGAATCGAGTGCTCCGGCGAGTAGCCGAAGTCGATGTCGGACGCGACCAACCCGCTGCCGTCGTCGTGCCGGGTGTGGTCGACCTCGACGTCCTGACCGGGCAGGTCGAGCACTCCGACGATGCGGCCGAGTGCGGCGGCGCCGGACTGCAGATCGTCGAGCACGTACATGACCTGTCCGATCGGGTCGAACAGTGCGAGGAAGAAGAGCATCGCGGCGGTGGTCGCGCCGACGGTCACCGCACCGTCGCCGACCAGGACGAACCCGATGACGAGGATCACAGCCATCCCGATGAACTCACCGAGGTTCAGCCGCCCCGCGAGCCTGTTCTGCAGAACCGTGGCCTGCATCGACCGTCGGACGACGGCCCACGAATGGCTGTCGATCCGCTCGCTCAGCGGAGCCCCGAGGTCGAACGCGCGCACAGTCGGCAGACCCTGCACCGGTCCGAGCACGTGATGCGCGCGCTCGGCCGCCGCCGTCCGCTCGGCGGCGTACACCGCGGGCGCCTGGCGGACGTACATGCGCGCCGTGACGTAGTACAGCGGCGCCGTCACGACTGCGACCAGCAGGAACCGCCAATCGATCGCGGCGAGTCCGATCACCGTCACGACGACGCCCGCTTGTGCCATCAACAACGACGGAAGCGCGGTTCCGATGGCTTCGCTGACCTTGTCCACGTCGTCGGTGGCGCGCGACAGCACGTCTCCGCTGCCCGCCGCCTCCACTTGAGCGACGGGCAGGCGCAGGACGCCGGCGAGCATCTCCTCGCGGAGTTCGGCCAGGACCGACTCGAAGACCGACGCCGCGGTCGCGATGCCGATCCCGGCGCACAGCGCGCAGGCGACGGCGGCGACGACCATGAACACTCCCCGCACCGCTATGTCGGACGCCTCACCGCCCTGCGCGACGACGTCGACGATCGAACCGAGCAGTCGCGGCGTGACCAGTCCGAATGCGCCGGAGGCGGTCATCGCGACGACGACCACCGCCAGCCCGGCTCGATGTCGGCCCAGATGCGACACGAGATGACGGGCGGTTCGTCGCCAGTCCGCCACCGGGAGTCGGACTTGGTTCGGGTGTGCGCTCATCGGGTGATCCCCTGGCTCGTCGAGTCGAGTGAAACGGTCGCGTCGAGTCGGACCACGGTGTCGGCGGCCGCGATCCACGCGGGCGACTGGGTGAACACGACGGTCGCGGCATCGGTGCGAGCGGCGCGGACGCGCTCGGTGACCGTCGCCTCGGTGATCGAGTCGACCGCCGTGGTCGGGTCGGTGAGCACCAGGAACGACGACTCCGCGGCGAGTGCGCGAGCGAGGCCGACACGCTGCCGCTGTCCTCCCGAGAGCATCTGCCCGGCTTCCCCGACCGGAGTGTCGAGCCCGTCGGACAGGACCGCGGCGACGTCGTCACAGGCCGCCGCGAAGACTGCGCGCGAGACTCTGCCTGTCCCGTCCCGGTCAGCGTCGTCGACGACGGCCGCGACGTTCTCGATCACGGACCCCTCGAAGAGGTGAGGCGCGTGGGGCACCACGCGCACCGTCGACCGACCGGTGTCGTGATCGAGGTCGGCGACGTCGGTTCCGCCGACGCGGACAGCGGCGCCCGGGATCTCTTCTTCCCGAGCCATCGCCGCGGTGAGAATCCTGCCGGTGGCCTGGTCGGCGGCGATCACGGTCAGGCCGCGCTCGGGGATGACCAGGTCCGGCACACCGGCGACCCCGGTGACGGTGAGCGGCCCCGCCGACGCCGACGCGTCGCCCGCCCGCACTCCCGGCCCCGCCTGCAGCACCGAGAGGACACGACCCGCGCTCGGCACGGCGCCGTTCCACACCGCGCCGAAGTTGGTTCCGATCGCGTTGAGCGGGCCCATGATGAACTGGGTGAGACCGACGACGGTGATCAGCTGTCCCAGACTCAGCTGACCGTCGACCGCCATGGCACCGGCCGCGAGGCCGACCGCGATCACGAAGATCGACGACACGGTCTGCAGCAGTGCGACATAGGCACCCTCGGTACGCATCGCCGCTATCGCGTGATCGCGGGCGCGTCCGCTGGCGGCGCGGTAGCGTCGGGCCGCCTCCGCCTCCGCACCGATGCCTTTGAGAACACGGAAACCGGCGACCAGGTCGCCCGCGGTGCCGGCCGCGAGGCCGACCGACTCCTGCTGTTGCTCGGTTCGGGCGCGCAGGGGCGCGCCGGCCCGGTCGAGGACCCAGAACATCGCAGGCGCACCGAGCAGCACGGCGACGCCGAGCGGCCAGGAGATCCACAGCAGCACCACGCCCGCGACCACGACCGCCGCCATCTCGCCGACCGGGAACACCGCCAGCAGCACCGCGCGGGACAGTCGGGCGACGTCCGAGGTCGCGATGCTCAGCGCCGTGCCGGGCAGCCGTGCGGGTCCGTCTGTGCCGGCCGGATCGAGCATCCGGTCGGTGACCCGCATGCGGAACTGATGCTCGATCACGTTCAGCGCATACATCGCCATGCGGTCGCCGAAGCGCCAGGTGACCGAGAGCAGCACGAAGTCGGCGGCGAGCACGACGATCCACAGGACGAGCGCGTCCCAGTCCTGGGCGAGGACGGCGCGGTCGATCGCGAGCCCCATCACGACAGGCACGAGCGCTTCGCCCACGAAGTGCAGGATCACCAGAATCATCGCCGGGATCGCGTACCGGTTGGCGCCCCACATGGTCCGCAGCACCAGTCGTCGTGGAGTCGTAGCACCGTCGACTCGTACGCGGGTACCTCGCTCGGCGGGTCGGTCGCCCGCCAGGTATCCGGTGGGTGTCCGGGGGGATGTCATCGGCGGTCCTTCACAGTCTCGGTTGAGGTCTCGGTCGTGTCGTCGAACTTGTGTCGCCAGGCTCGGGCGAGTTCGTCCACGAGGTCGTCGTCGCCGAGCACCGTCAGGTGGGGAGCTCCGGTGTCGGAGAGTCGATACCTGGCGACGATCGGATAGCGCAGCTCGGCGCCTTCGCGCTCGGGTGAGTCGACTGATCCGTACAGCCGCGTCACCAGGACGCGAGCGCTCGGCCGTCGGCGTGACGCCTTGCGGATGTCCGGATCGTGGAGTTGTGCGAGCGGATGCCAGTGCCGCGACGCCGCGGGTCCCGCGTGCTCAAGTGGAACCGTCGGGGTGAACGGCCCGACGGCGACCTCGCCGACCCCGGGTATCGCCCGCAGGTCGGTCTCGACGTCGATCAGGACGTCGTCGCCGAGGAGGGCTTTCGCGGCGTCGGCGAGCGCGGCCTCCACGCGGCTGAGTTCTGCGTCTCCTCCCCCGCGTGCCGCCGACCGATACGTCCCGAACGCGTCGTCGTCGCGCGCGGTCTCGAAGGCGGAGGCGACGTCCACGACTGCCGGCGAGTCCACGGCGGTCGCCTCGACGATCGAGAGCAGCGAGCGGTGCAGGGAGACCCGGTCCACTGCGAGCGCGTGCCCGGCCAGCACCACGCCGACACCGTCGTCGCAGATGACCGCTGTCGCCGCCATCGCGTCGCCTCGCGAGATGTCGACGCCGGATCTCGCTCGGTCGGCCGCAGCAGACCGGACGTCGTCGAACGCCTCGCCCGGGCGTTCGAGCACCGTCAGTGCGATGTGTGCGTCGTCTCCGCCGGTGTCGGACGCCCAGATCAGCCGGTTCCGCGGGATCACGCGCATCGTCGCCGCGTCGATCGACGCGGCGAGCCGGTCCACTCCGGTCCTCACCTGATCGAGGTCCGTCGCGCGACCGATCAGACCGGCTTCGGTGTAGACGAGATCGGCGAGGGCCAGGTCGGACGTCCGGATCTGATGGAGAACGGGAGTCGGAGGCACGGGTGTCCGTTCGACGGGCTGCGCGCAGTGCGCAGCGAGCCCCGCCGCAGTCCGAGACCGGAACACATCCTGCGTCGTGAGCTCGAACCCGCTGCGTATGGCGCGCGCGACGACGGCCACCGAGCTGATGCTGTCACCGCCGAGGGCGAAGAAGTCGTCGTCCGGCCCGACCTCAGTCCGGCCCAGCACGTCGCCGATGATGGCGGCCAACGTGCGCTCGGCGTCATTCGCCGGTGCACGCGCCGCACCGCTGACGGACGCACTCGGGTCGGGCAGGGCGGCACGATCGACCTTGCCGCTCGGAGTGAGCGGGAGCTCGTCGAGCACGACGATGCGGTCGGGAACTGCGTGCCGCGGCAGTCGCTCGCCGAGTCCGCCGAGCAGCGACGCCGTCTCCAGCACGGCACCGCGCACCGGGACGACGTAACCGACGAGCGCACCGGACCGCCCTGCCGTGTCGACGACCGCTGCCGCCACGCCGGGCGACGCCAGCAGCGCCGACTCGACCTCGCCCGCCTCGACCCGCATGCCGCGGACGGAGAACTGGAGGTCGGCGCGCCCGTGCAGGACGATCGTCCCGCCTGTCGTCCGCGCGGCGAGGTCGCCCGTGCGATACAGCCGATCCCCGGGAGCCCCGGCCGGGTCGGCGACGAATCGACTCGCGGTGAGTGCGGGCGCCCCGTGATAGCCGCGTGCCAACTGCGGTCCCGCGACGTAGAGCTCGCCGATCGTCCCGTCCAACACGGGACGCAACCACCGATCCAGGATTCGCACCGTCGACCCGCCGACCGGACGGCCCACCGTCACGGTGTCCCCGGCTCGGACCTCCCCCGCGGTCACGTCACCGGCGACCTCTGACGAACCGTAGAAGTTCTCGACTCTCGCCCCGGAGCGGGCGACGAGTTCCACCACGTCGGCCGTCAGCGGCTCGGCGCTGAGAGTCCAGCGACGAACAGACGCGACCTCATCGGCGCACGACCGGCACAGTTCGGCCGCGACACTCGGAACCGTCGTCACGTCGTCGATCGCCCACCGCTCGACGAGCGCGGCGAGCGCGGTCAGGTCGCGCATCTCGGTGTCGTCTGCGATGACGATCCGCTCGGCGCAGAGCGCCGCGGCGAGCAGTTCGGTCAGGCCG
>JASLJL010000530.1 GCA_030152405.1 Gordonia sp. (in: high G+C Gram-positive bacteria)
AGTTCGCGAAGAACGCTGCCGTCAGCGCGATCCAGGCCGTCTCGATGACCGAGATCCGGCACCGTCGCGGCAAGGTGATCACGGCGCTCCGCGAGATCGCCGACCTCGAGTTCGTGAACGCGGGCGGCACCGGGTCGCTCGAGGAGACCGCCAAGGACACGTCCGTCACCGACATCGCCGCGGGCTCCGGATTGTTCGGCGGACATCTCTTCGACACGTACCGCCACTTCCGGCCCGCCCCCGCGATGTCGTTCGGACTCGACGTTCTGCGCCGCCCGGACGACGAAATCGTGACGTGTGCGGGCGGCGGTTGGATCGCCTCCGGGCCGCCCGCACCCGACCGTCTCCCCAAGCCGGTCTGGCCCGAAGGACTCGAGTACATCGACACCGAATCAGCCGGTGAAGTGCAGACACCGCTCTCCGGGCCGGCCGCGCGCGGTCTCTCCGTCGGCGACCGAGTGTGGTTCCGCCACACGAAATCAGGCGAGGTGGCCGAGCGCGCCGCACGCGTAGCTTTGATCAAACGTGACAGCAGTGGAGTCGCCGACGTCGTGGACGTCGTCCCGACCTACCGTGGAGAAGGGAAGTGCTTCCTGTGAGCCAGACGACCGCAGCAGCGACGTGGACCAACTGGGGCGGCACCGCGCACTGCTCCCCGTCGCAGATCGTCACTCCGCAGAGCGTCGACGAGCTCGCCGACGCCGTCCGCACCGCCGCCGAGCGCGGCGAGACCGTGAAACCCGCGGGTGCGGGCCACAGCTTCTCCCAGATCGCAGTCGCCCCCGGCGTCCAGCTGAAGCTGTCGGGGCTCCGCGGGCTCCAGAGAGTGGACGCCGACCGCAAGCGCGTGACCCTCGGCGCGGGAACTCACCTCCATGAGATCCCCGCGATCCTGGAGCCGCTCGGTCTCGGCATGGCCAACCTCGGCGACATCGACAAGCAGACCCTGGCGGGCGCGACGTCGACGGGCACACACGGCACCGGCGGCGCATTCGGCGGCATCTCGACGCAGATCCGCGGCGTCACCCTCGTCGACGGCGCCGGCACCGTCCGGACCATCGGTGAGGACGACCCCGACCTCAAGGCGGCCGCACTCGGGCTCGGCTCGCTCGGCGTCCTCACCGACATAACCATCGAATGCGTCGACGCCTTCTCCATCCGTGCGGAGGAGGGGCCGGGCCACGCCGACGAGACGTTCTCCACGTTCCTCGAGCGTGTCGCCGACGTCGACCACTACGAGTTCTACTGGTTCCCCCATACCACGAGGACACTGGTCAAGACGAACACCCGCGTGCCGCGCGACACACCGTCCAACGGCCCGAGCGACCTGCGTCGATACATCGACGACGAGCTGCTCTCGAACAAGCTCCTCGGCGCCCTCTGCAAGGTCGGGGCTCGCTCACCGCGGACCGTTCCCTCGATCAACCAGGTCGTCGGCCGGGCCCTGTCGGCACGGACGTACACCGACCGGTCCGACAAGATCTTCATCTCCGACCGCGACGTCCGCTTCCGCGAGATGGAGTACGCCCTCCCGCTCGAGGCCGTGCCGGACGCGCTGCGCGAGATCCGCTCGATGATCGACCGCCGCGGACACAAGGTGAGCTTCCCGATCGAGGTCCGCGCCGCGGCGGCCGACGACCTGATGCTCTCGACGGCGTCGGGACGCGCGTCCGGCTACATCGCCGTGCACCGCTTCTCCGGCGACGACGTCGCCGCGTCCGAGGCGTACTTCCGCGACGTCGAAGACATCATGATGTCGCACGCCGGTCGGCCCCACTGGGGAAAGATGCACACGCGTGACGCCGACTACCTGCGCAGTGTCTACCCGCGTTTCGACGAGTTCCTCGCCGTCCGGGACCGCTTCGACCCGCAGCGCACGTTCACGAATCCGTACCTGCAGACGGCCCTCGGCAGCTGACCTGTCGACGCCGCGCGACGTTGGCTACGATTTCCGGCACTGGGCCGGGAATCGTAGCCAAAGTTGACTAACGTCCCTGGAACACCGGTGCGCGCTTCTCCTCACGGGCAGCGCGCGCCTCTTTCACATCGTCGCTGAGCCACGCGGCGATCATCGCGTCGTGGCGGTCGGCAGGGGCCTCGTCACGTGCGCCGTCACCGGTCAACACCATCTTGTAGTGCCGCAGAGTGAGCGGGGCGAAGCCCGCGATGGTGGACGCCCAGTGCTGCGCGTCGGCGAGATCGCCGATGCGGTTGGCGAAACCGAGGCCGTACGCCCGGTCCGCGGTCAGCGGATCGCAGCCCAGAAGCATCCCGCGAGCCTGGCCTCCGCCGACGAGAGACACGAGGCGCTTGATGGTCCACTCGTCGAGCGCGACACCGATCTTGGCGGCCGGGATGCCCGCGACGGAACCGGGCGCCATGACCCGCAGATCGGCCGCCAGTGCGAGCTGGAGACCGCCGCCCAGAGCCGGGCCGTTCACCGCGGCGATCACCGGGATCGGGGTGGCCTCGATCTGCGCGATGACGGCGACCAGCCGCT
>JASLJL010000535.1 GCA_030152405.1 Gordonia sp. (in: high G+C Gram-positive bacteria)
GCACCTGACTGTTCGGGTGGGAAGACAGTCCGTTAAGGCAGTTCTCGACGGTCTCGGGCTCTTCTAGCGTCGAACCCATGACGATCACCGGGATCAAACACGGGTTCACCACCGAATCAGTGAGCGACGGCGTCCTCGTCCCGGTCCTCAGCTCCATGGTGCTGTCCGGCGAACTCGACGGCAGGCGCGGGTTCGAGGACGCCATGATCGGGATCATCGAATCGTGCGGGGACACGCCCGCCGACGGCTGGCATGCGTTCTACGTCAACTCATTGGCGGAGCTGCGGGCCGGCACAGTCGACTTCGCTCCGATCCATCGCCGAGCGTTGTCGTTGATCGCCGGCCGGTCCGTGCTGGAGGTCGGTTCGTGCTTCGGGCTGTTCGCACTGCTGTGCGCCGAGGACGGATACGAGGTCGACGCCTGCGACATCTGCCCGGGCGCGTTGACTCGCCTGGAGGAGGCCTCTCGGCGCCTTCGGCATCCGGTGAGTGCACGCATCGGTGACGCGCGGGCGCTCCCCTACTCCGACTCCTCCGTCGACACCGTGACTCTCATCCATCTGTTGGAGCATCTGGCGCCCGACGACGTGGCGACGGCGATCGCCGAGGCGGTGCGGGTAGCCCGCAGGCGGGTGATCATCGCCGTCCCCTTCGAGGAGGAGCCGTCGGCACACTTCGGGCATCTGGTGAGTCTCACCGAGATCGACCTGCTGCGATGGGCGGCGCCGTGGGTCCGGTCCGGGTTGCACGCCTCGGTGTTCACCGAGTGCGGCGGTTGGCTGGTTCTCGACGTCCTGCCCCGCTCGAGCACCGATCAGATCAGACCTCGTTTGCTCGCGACGTAGACCGCGTCGGTCCGGCGGCTCACTCCCAGCTTGCGGATCACGTTGCGAATGTGGAACTTGACGGTCGACTCCGAGATGTAGAGGGCCGCGCCGATCTGGCCGTTCGACTCGCCCTGCGCGAGATGGCGGAGCACTTCACGTTCCCGATCGGTGAGTTCGGCAGACGAGTCCTGAGCTCTCCCCATCGTGCGAAGCACACTGGTCGCGCTGCGCGGATCGAACGCGCTTCCTCCGGAGGCGACGGCTCGCACAGCGCGGACGAGTTCGGTGGTGTCGACGTCTTTCACCACATAGCCGCGCGCGCCTGCGCGGACCGCCCGGACCACCAGGTCGTCATCGAGGAACGTGGTCAAGACGAGCGTCGCAACACCCGGATGACGTCGAGAGATCTCCTCGATGAGGCGGAGTCCGTCGTAGTCGGCGCCAACGGTGAGCTTCAGATCGATCACGACCACGTCCGGTCTGCTGACCGCGACTTCGGCGAGCGCGGAGTCGTACGAGTCGGCCTCGCCGACCACGAGGACGTCGTCGGACCTGCTCAGGAGAGCTCGAAGCCCTTCCCGCAGCAGCGCGTGATCGTCGACGAGAACTGTGCGGATCGCTTGTCCGGGTGTGCTCACAGCCACTCCTCGGCGGGTGAGGGGACGGTCGCCGCGATGCGGACGCCGCCGAGTCGGGACCGTCGGATCGAGAACGACCCGCGGTGTTCGGCGGCCCGGGAGGCCATGTTGGCCAGGCCCCGACTCCGCCCCTGCGCGATGTCTCCACGCTGCGCGGATCTGAGGACTGCGCGCAGCGCCGCCGGGTCTCCGGAGCCGTCGTCGTCCACCCGCAATCGAACGCCGGCGTCGTCGTAGTCGAGAGTCACGGCGATCCGGGATGCGTCGGCGTGCAGGGCCGCATTGACGAGCGACTCCCCCACGATCCGAAGGACGGCATGCTGCACGTCTCCCGGCAGTTCACGCACCCGGCCCCGCACCGACACCGTCGCATCGACTCCCGGCGGCATGTGGAGTCCGCAGAGTTCGGCGAGCGTGTCGGCGATGCTCGACGACGGTTCGCTCGACTGAGTGAGGGCGAAGATCGCGCCGCGCAGGTGCTCCATCGCGTCCCGGCTCAGTCGGACGGCCTTCTCGAGATGGTCGGCACCCGCCGGGCTGACCTCGCCCCGGCACAGTTCCATCTGGAGTCCCGCCGAGAGGACGGTCTGTCCGACGGAGTCGTGGAGCTCCCGCGCGATTCGTGCTCGTTCGGCGCTGAGCAAGGCGTACCGCTGCACCGCCGAGAGCTCCCGCTGCGTCTGGACGAGCTCGTCGTTGCGTTCGGCCAGTTCCTCGGCACGCTGCTTGGCCTGCAGGAACAGGGACGAATTGACCAGCGCGACGGTCGCCTGGCCGGCGAGGATTCGCAGGACGGTGAGATCCGCCGTTTCGACGCGGCGATCGTCGCCGGTCCAGGCGGACAGACCTCCCACCACCGATCCGTCCAGTTCGATCGGTACATGGACGTGGTGATCGTTGACGATGGGCGCGTGCAGCACCGTCACCTCACCGCGCAGGATGTCGTTGAGCCGATTCAGAACCGGGTCGGGCAGGCCGGTGGGCAGGCCGGCGATCGTGACTCCCTCGAACGCGAGGATCTCTCCGTCGCCGCCGCCGATCAGATGTCGCGGCGTCGTCCCCGACAGTTGGCCGTCGGCGAGTGCGAACAGCACCCATTCGGCGTCGAGGTGGGCCCGCACGGTCTCCACGACCGCGACGAGCAGCGTCTCGGGTCCGGAGGCGGTCTGCACCAACGCTTTCGAGATCCCCTCGAGCGCGGTCATGACGCGATTGAGGCTGGCTTCGCTGCCGCGGTACTGCGCGTAGTGACCGCCTTTGACGGTTCGCAGCCCGACGAGCGACGCCAGGTCGGGGTCGACGGGCGAGGTCACAGCGCCTGCCGGTAGAGGTCGGCGATGTCGGACTCTTCGGGTCGGCGGGGGTTCGTGATCATGCACGAGTCGGCGAGCGCATTGCTCGTCAACACACCGACGTCCACGGCCTCCACGCCCAGCGGCGCGAGGGTGTCCGGCATTCCGACCCGCGCTCCGAGCCCAGCGACCGCATCGGCGAGACGATCGGCGACGGCCCGGGGATCGCCACTGGTGGAGAGCCCGATCGCGTCCGCGAGCCGGACGAAGTCGTCGGCGCAGACGAGCGCGTTGTAGCGGATGACATGCGGGAGCAGGACGGAGTTGATCGTGCCGTGCGGGGCATCGCAGTGGCCGCCCACCGGGTGACTCATGGCGTGTGTGGCGCCGAGGATCGCGTTCGTGAACGCCATGCCCGCGCGCAGTGATGCGAGCGCCATCTCCTCGCCCGCCGCCTGATCGGTGCGGTCGTCGACGAGCCGCTCGAGATTGGTCCACACCCCGGTCAGCGACTCGAGCGCCAACGCGTCGGTGAGACTCCCGTGCGCGAGCGACACGTACGCCTCGATGC
>JASLJL010000008.1 GCA_030152405.1 Gordonia sp. (in: high G+C Gram-positive bacteria)
TCGGTGGTCACGACGACGGTCGTCGACCCGGAGACTCAGGCCGCGACCGACCTCGCGACGACGGCTCGAGCCGACAACGACTACATCCGATCGAACTACGACAATCGCTGGGTCGCTCAGGTGAGCGCGAAGCAGCCGGGCCTCGCTGCGGAGGGACGCGTGTGGGACAACGCGTCGATCTACAACGAGTACCTGTCGATGAAGCAGCGATACCCGAACGTGCGGCTGCTGCGCTCGTCGGAGTGGCCCGTCTTCAGCAGTGGGAACTGGTGGGTCATCCTGTCGGCGCAGCCGTTCTCGACACCGAACTCGGCGCTGTCGTGGTGTGCCGGAGTCTCGCTCGACCGGGACCACTGCTTCGCCAAGTACATCAGTTCCACGAGCGGCCCGGAGGGGACGACTCTCTACCAACGCTGATCGACGGGCCGGGCCGACCGTGCCCCGTCAGTCCCGGACGGCCGCTTCGCGGTCCCACGTGGACGCTGTCCTGCCGCGCTCCCGCAGAACGCCCTTCTTGATCTTCCCGTTCTCGGTCGACGGCAGCGTCGCGACGATGTCGACGAACCTCGGCACGGCGAACTTCGCGAGACGGCTGCTGCAGTGGTCGACGATCTCACCGGGCGTGACGGTGAGCCCGGGCTTGGGGACGATCGACACCATCACCTCGTCCTCCGCCATCTCGGATGGCACCGGGTAGGCGGCGACCGTCTCGACCGCGGGATGCAGTCCGACGACTTGTTCGACCTCGAACGACGAGATGTTCTCGCCTCGCCTGCGAATGACGTCCTTCATGCGGTCGACGAATCGGAACCATCCGTCCGGCTCGCGCACCACTCTGTCCCCGGTGTGGAACCACAGGTTCCGCCACGTCAGCGTGGTCATGTCGGGCAGGCCGTGATAGCCCGTGGCGAAGGCGAACGGGGTTCTCGACCGGAGCAGGAGCTCGCCAGGGGTCCCGTCGGGCAGCGGTGCGTCGTTCTCGTCGACGACGACGGCCTCGAAGTCGGGCTGGACCCGGCCGATGTACCCGGGACGTGGACGATCCGGCGCAGACGTGAGAACCGAGTTCGTCTCGGTGGATCCGAAACCGTCGACGAGGGTGATGCCGAATCGATCGAGGAACGGGTCCGCGAGCGCCGCAGGGGTGGCGGGGGACAGCGCGCAGCGCACCGTGTGTGCTCGGTCGTGAGGGCTCGGATCTTTGGACCAGAGGATGTTGATCATCGCTCCGAGGAGATAGGTGACCGTTGCGTTCGACTCCGCCAACTGGGTCCAGAAGCGGCTGGCCGAGAACCGTCGGCCGACGACGATCGTGGCTCCCGCGACGAGTGCCTGGACGAACGCGTTGAGCGCGTTGGTGTGGAACAGGGGGAGGACGGTGAACAACGTGTCGTCTTCAGTGATCCCCAGCTGTTCGGTGACGTTCACTCCCCACCAGTAGAACTGAGCGTGCGGACAGCACACTCCCTTGGAGACGCCGGTGGTTCCGGAGGTGTACAGGAGGGCTGCCGTCTCACCGGGCGAGACCTCACAGGCGGGCATCGTGCCGACTGCAGGTGGGAACGGCCCCACTCGGAAGCCGGACACGTCGGTTCGTGCTGCTCCCAGCACCCAGACGTCGTGCAGCGAGGGCGGGCACGCCACCTGTTCCAGACGGTCGACGAGCTCGGATTCGACGATGAGCAGCCGGGCGCCGGAATCGGCGAGGGCGTGGTGCAGCTGATCGCCCTGCAACGCCGCGTTCAGCGGGACCGCGACGGCGCCCATCCATGCGCAGGCCAGAATCGTCTGGAGCAGTTCGAGGCGGTTCTCCGACAGCGTCGCGACCTTGTCGCCGCGGCGGACGCCGCTGTCGTGGAAGGTGCGCGCCGTGGCGGCGGCCAGATCGCGGACGTCGGCATACGTGAGTTGCGACGTTCCGATTCGCAACAGGACCTTGTCGCCGAAGCGCTCCGCCTGACGGGTGAGGAGCGCCGGGATCGTGCACTCGCTCAGGGGGATTCCGCGAAGCGGGGCGGTGACCGTGGCGGGGGCGTTGTGCATGTTCTTCACTCCTTGATGTCGGGCTGAGGGATCATCGCGATCAGCCCGTCTGCTCGATGCGTTTTCTCGTCGGACGCGAGTTCGATCTCGGCACCCCGCTCGCACCCGTCGCCGAGCACTTTCCCGACGACCACCGGGCCGAGATCGGTGCGGATGGACGCGTAGCGCGTCCCGGACAGGCCGCGGAGCACCGAGACCTCTTCGACGACGCCGCGGTACGCCGTCGTCGGCACGAACGAACTGTTGTGACAGTGCGGGCAGAGACTCCTCGGCGGGAACATCGATCGAGCGCACTTCACACATGTCTGCATCACGATGCTCATGTCAGTTCCTCTCCAGAATCGCCAGATTCGCGCAGGCCCCGTATCGATAGGCGACCATTCCGTAGCCGGTGACGGCCGCGACGCGTGCGTCGGGCACCTGGCGATCTCCAGCACGGCCCAGCAGTTGGGTCACCGATACGACGAGTCCGTGCATTCCGGCCGCAGCACCGGCCTGACCCGCCGACAGCTGACCGCCGGAGGTGTTCACCGCCCAACGGTCGTGCAGGAGACGCTCACTGAACTCCAGTACGTCCCCCGTCGAGGAGAATCCCGCGTCCATGAGCTGGATCAGCACCATCACGGGGTAGTCGTCGTACACGCCGATCACGTCGACGTCGGACGGGATCAGACCCGCCGTGTCCCAGAGCCCGGGCGCGATGTCGGCCAGTCCGGTCCGGAGCCCGTCGCCTTCATGGCGATCCCAATTCACCGATCCGCCCACGGCGCTCACTCGCACGGAGGGGCGTCCCGTCTGGACTCGGTCGCGGCGAGTCACGACGATCGCGTCGGCGCCGGTGACCGGCGGCACGCAGTCGAAACGGCGTAGCGGCGACGCGACGATCGGAGACGCGAGATAGTCGTCCATCGTCATCTCGGTGCGGTAGACCGCGCCCGGGTTCAACGACGCCCACCGGCGTTGCGCGACGGCCACCGCTCCGTACGACTGCTCGTCGAGCCCGTGA
>JASLJL010000077.1 GCA_030152405.1 Gordonia sp. (in: high G+C Gram-positive bacteria)
GCGGAGATCGCCGAGATCGAACTCGTGACCGACGCTCCGACGCACATCAGCGTCCAGGCCGATCGGACGCTGCTCCTCACCGCCCTCAGCAATCTGCTCGTGAACGCCATCAACCACTCGCCGACCGGCGACGTGGTCTCGGTGAGCAGGAAGAGGACAGTGATCAACGACGTCGAGATGGTGGCCATCGCGGTCACCGACCGCGGCATCGGCATCGCACCCGTCGACCAGCAACGAGTGTTCGAACGCTTCTACCGCGTCGACAAGGCGCGGTCGCGCGCCACCGGCGGGACCGGACTCGGTCTCGCCATCGTCAAGCACGTGGCGGCCAGCCATGGCGGCCACATCGGGCTGTGGAGCAAGCCGGGCACCGGCTCCACGTTCAGCCTGTACATCCCCATCGACCCGGACCAAGAAGAGGAACTCCCGCTTTGACGCACGTACTGATCGTCGAGGACGAAGAATCGCTGGCAGATCCGTTGGCCTTCCTGCTCCGCAAAGAGGGCTTCGAAGCAAGCATCGTCAACGACGGGACCCAGGCGCTCCCGGCGTTCGAGCGCATCAACCCGGACATCGTCCTGCTCGACCTGATGCTGCCCGGGGTGTCCGGCACCGAGATCTGCAAGTCGATCCGCGCGAAGTCGTCGACTCCGGTCATCATGGTGACCGCCCGCGACAGCGAGATCGACAAGGTCGTCGGGCTGGAGCTCGGCGCCGACGACTACGTCACCAAGCCGTACTCGGCTCGTGAGCTGATCGCCCGCATCCGCGCCGTCCTGCGCCGCGGGGGAGTGGTCGCCGACGACGAGGACGCCGCGATCGGCGTCATCGAGGTGGGCCCGGTCCGCATGGACGTCCAGCGCCACACCGTGAGCGTCGGCGGCGGCGACGTGACGCTCCCGCTCAAGGAGTTCGATCTCCTCGAGTACCTGCTCCGCAATTCGGGCCGGGTGCTGACGCGCAGTCAGCTCATCGACCGCGTGTGGGGCGCCGACTACGTCGGCGACACCAAGACGCTCGACGTCCACGTCAAGCGTCTCCGTTCCAAGGTGGAGCCGGACTCGTCGCAGCCGCGTCACCTGATCACCGTCCGCGGACTCGGCTACAAGTTCGAGCCCTGACGGGTCGACGGGGACGAGCCCGCCGCGTACGCGGGCCCGTCCTCACATCTGTTCGTATTTGAGGTCGTTGTCCCGGCGCGACGTCGCGGCGGCGGTGGCCGGGTGGACGGCGATCAACCCGAGCTGATTCCGGCGTCGGCACGCCGCGGCGATCACGTCGTACGCGGGCTCGCCGACCAGCTCGACGAGCTCGGGCTTGTACGACTCGAACACCTGGGTCGCACCGATGTGCGCATCGGGGGAACCCGAGCAGTACCAGTCGAGGTCGTGCCCGCCCTCGCCCCAGCCGCGCCGGTCGAACTCGGTCAGCGTGGTCTTGAGGAACTCGGTGCCGTCGGGACGAGTCACCCAGTCCTGTTCGCGGCGCATCGGCAGCTGCCAGCACACGTCCGGCTTCACCGTCAACGGTTCCAAGCCCTTGCGAAGCGCCATACCGTGCAGCGAACATCCCTGTCCGGCAGGGAATCCCGGCCGATTCAGGAAGATGCACGCACCGTCGTGCAGTCGAGTCTTGAGCGCGGGCTCGCCGTCGAGGTCCTCGTTCTCCTCGAGGTAACCGCCCGGCCCGAGGGGATCGTCGGCCGAACCCTCGTCGAAGAACTCCCAGTCGTCGCGCGACAGCATCGCGACGCCCGCGGCGAGCCGTGCCCGGTCGTCGTCGTCCGTCAGATACGCGCCGTGCGTGCAGCATCCGTCCGGCTGCCTGCCCTCGATGATCCCCTGACAGGCCGGGGTGCCGAACACACAGGTCCATCGGGACAGCATCCACGTCAGGTCGACGTTGATCACGTGCTCGGGATCGGCCGGGTCGAAGAACTCGTACCACTCGCGCGGAAAATCGAGGCTCACCTCGGGGGCGGGTTCGAGCCGCCGCTGGTCGTCGGGCACGGGAGCCTTCCTGTAGGTCGTGAGGGTCAACGTTAGCTGCCCGCTCGCCGTCGAGTCGCGCGCACCGCACGAGCCGAGTAGGTTTGACCGGTGCGTCTTGGAGTGCTCGACGTAGGCAGTAACACCGTGCACCTGCTGGTGGTCGACGCTCATCGGGGTGGACATCCGAACCCGATGAGTTCGACGAAGGCAGTGCTGCGCCTCGCGGAGGAGATCGACGAGAACGGTCGGATGCGCGACTCCGGCGCCCGTGCCCTCGTCTCCACCACGGAGGACTTCACCCGGATCGCGAAGTCGTCGGGGTGCCAGCAGGTGATGGCGTTCGCGACGTCCGCGGTGCGGGACGCGACCAACTGCGACGACGTCATCCGCAAGGTCAAGGACGCCTCCGGCCTGGACATCCAGGTGCTCGAGGGGATCGACGAGGCACGCCTCACGTCACTCGCGGTGCGCCGCTGGTACGGCTGGAGCGCGGGCCGGATTCTCGCGTTCGACATCGGCGGCGGAAGCCTCGAGATGTCGAACGGCGTCGACGAGGAGCCCGACGTCGCGTTGTCGCTGCCGCTGGGAGCGGGCAGGCTGACTCGCGAGTGGCTGCAGGGCGACCCGCCGAGCCGCAGGCGCGTGTCCGTGCTGCGCGACTGGCTCGACGCCGAGCTGAAGGAACCCGCCAAAGAACTGCGGGCGGCAGGCAAAGCCGATCTGGCCGTGGGATCGTCGAAGACGTTCCGTTCGCTCGCCCGCCTCACCGGCGCGGCGCCGTCCGGTGCAGGTCCGCGGGTCAAACGGACTCTCACGGTGAGCGGTCTGCGGCAGCTGACCGCGTTCATCTCCCGCATGACCACGGCCGACCGCGCCGAGCTCGAGGGCGTCAGTGCCGACCGCGCTCCGCAGATCGTCGCGGGCGCGCTGGTGGCCGAGGCGGCGATGCGCGCGCTCGGAGTCGATACACTGGACATCTGCCCGTGGGCTCTGCGGGAAGGGGTCATCCTGCGACGCCTCGATTCGGAGCCCGCAGGCGCGATGACCACGAACTGACGACACGAAGGGGCGAGAAGTCTCATGGCGGACGAGTCCGAGCCGGAGTCGAAGCCGATCACCGTATCGGAACTGATCGCACGGTCCGGGGGTGACGACGCGTTCCCCCGCTCGGAGTCGGTCTCGGTGCGGCGCACCGGACGAGAGTCGACGTCGGGCGCCACCTCGTCGGGCATGCCGTCCTACGCGTCGCCCGACAAACACCGGCCGACGGACGCACCGCGGGCGGTCGGCGCCAGTGGAATGCCCGGCTACACGCCCCCGACGGCCGACGAATCGGAGCCGAACGAGGTCACCGGCATCATCCCGGTGGTCCCGGGCGACGACGCGGACACCGGGTCTCTTCGCAAGGTCGAGGCGGACGACGTGTTCGAGTACGACCTCCCGCCCGCAGAGATCCGCACGAGCAGTCTCGACGCCACGGACATGCTGACGGTCACCTCGTCCGACCCCGACGCGGAGTCGTCTCCGTTCGAGGAGACGACGTCGATCCCGGTGGTCGACGACGCCGAGCCGGTGGCCGACGAGTTCGCCGCGGACGAGTCGGACGCCCTCGTCGCCGACGCCTCGGCGCCCGCCGGCGCCGTCGCCGACGACACTGCGGCGGACGACGGCGACGACAAGGCGGCTGCGAAGGCCGCCAAGGCGGAGCAGAAGGCTGCTCGGAAGGCCGCGAAAGCCGAGGCGAAGGCCGCGAAGGCGGCCGACCGGGAGAACCATGAGCCCTCGGCCGCACTCGGTTGGGCGGCGTTCGCCGGTGAGATCGTGCTGGGCCTCGGCGTGGGCGCCGGTCTGTTCTGGGGCTTCACCGAGCTGTGGAAGCAGTACGTCTACCTCGCACTGGCGCTGGCCATCGTGGTCATCTTCGCGATCGTCACCTTCGCGCACGTCCTCCGCAAGCGTGATCTGCCGACCACGCTGCTGGCGTTGGGCGTCGGAATGCTCGTGACGATCGGGCCGCTCGTGTTCCTAGCGGCACAGCCTTAGAGGGCCAGTGACCGGTCTGCGCTTTCCGATCCCGATCGGCCTGTCGACGGCGTCGGTGTATCCGCAGAACACCGAAGCGGCTTTCGCTTACGCGAACGAGCTCGGTTACGACGGCGTCGAACTCATGGTCTGGGGCGAGGCCGTCAGCCAGGACATCCCGCAGGTCGCACGACTGTCGCAGCGATACCAGGTGCCGGTGCTGTCCATCCACGCGCCGTGTCTGCTCATCTCGCAACGTGTGTGGGGGCGTGATCCAAAGGCCAAACTCGCCCGGTCGGTCCGCGCCGCGGAAGAACTGGGGGCCTCAACGGTCGTCGTCCACCCGCCGTTCCGGTGGCAGCGGGAGTACGTCGCCGCCTTCGACGACCTCGTCGCCGAACTGGAGTCGACGTCCGACGTCTCCGTCGCCGTGGAGAACATGTTCCCGATGCGAGCCGACCGCCTGTTCGGCGGCGGCGCCAGGCCC
>JASLJL010000080.1 GCA_030152405.1 Gordonia sp. (in: high G+C Gram-positive bacteria)
GCTCGGCCAGGTGCCTGCCGAGCAGAAGGCGGCGGGTCAGGCGCTCCTCGCATCGCTGAAGGAGAACCAGCCGAAGCTGCGGACCTCGCCGATGCCGGAGTCGCGCGCCCTCAACACCGGCGACGCCTCCGTGTCGTTGACCACTCCCAAGGGCGACATCGACATCTCGCTCGATCGCAGCGTCGCCGCGTGCAACGTCAACGCGGTGATGTCGCTGGCGTCGAACGGCTACTACGACGGCACCTCGTGCTACCAGATCTCGCAGACGCCGAACGTGACCGGCCTGCAGTGCGGCGATCCGACGCGCACCGGTCTCGGCGGACCCGGTTGGACGTCGCCGGACGAGGTGCCGACGCACCTGAAGGAAGCCCCGATGGATCCGCAGACGGCCGCGATGGGCGGTCAGCAGACCGTCATCTATCCGCGCGGAACAGTGGCGATCATGAACAGCAACGGCGGCACGCCACCCCAGGTCCGGGAGAACACCGGCGGCGCCAACTTCGTGATCTTCACGAAGGACTCCCAGCTGCCCGCCGACCTCGCCGTCGTGGGCACCGTCGACGACGCCGGAATGGCCATCGTCGATCAGGTGATGAAGGGCGGCATCGCGCCCGGACCGCTGGCGACCGAGCAGAACGGCGCGCCCAAGACTCCGCTCGAGATCAAGTCCGCGTCGGCCGCCTGATCGCGTCCGTCGTCTGACCCGTCGGCCGTCTGACCTGTCCGGTCAGGCGGCCGATGTGACGCGGTAGACGTCGTAGACGCCTTCCACGTTGCGCACCACGTTGAGCACGTGCCCGAGGTGCTTCGGGTCGCCCATCTCGAAGGTGAACCGGCTGACCGCCACTCGGTCGCGGCTCGTCGTCAACGACGCCGACAGCAGGTTGACCCGCTCGTCGGCGAGCACCCGCGTCACGTCCGACAGCAGGCGATGCCGGTCGAGCGCCTCCACCTGGATCGCCACCAGGAACACCGCAGTGCTGTTCGCCGCCCAGCTCACCTCGTGGAGGCGCTCGGGCTGAGCCCTGAGCTCCTCGGCGTTGGTGCAGTCGGTCCGATGAACGCTGACGCCGCCGCCGCGGGTGATGAATCCGATGATCTCGTCGCCCGGCACCGGGGTGCAGCATTTCGCGAGCTTGACCAGGACGTTGTCGATGCCTTCGACGACCACGCCGCTGTCGCCGCCCTGCCGTGACCGGCCGCTCTGCGTCGACGGTGTCGCACGGTTGGCGATCTCCTCCTCGGCCGCCTCGACGCCGCCGAGCAGTGCGACCAGCCGGTGGACCATCCGGCCCGCCGGAACGTGGCCCTCGCCGACAGCGGAGTACAGCGCGTCGACGTCGGTGAATCCGAACTCCTTCGCGACTGCGGTGACCGATTCGGCCGACAGGAGACGGTGCAGGGGCAGTCCCCCGCGCCGGACCTCCTTGACGATCGCCTCCTTGCCCGCCTCCAGCGCCTCCTCACGGCGTTCCTTGGCGAACCACTGCCGGATCTTGGCCTTCGCCCGCGGCGAGACGACGAAGTTCTGCCAATCCTTGCTCGGCCCGGCGTTCTCGGCCTTCGAGGTGAACACCTCGATCACCTCGCCGTTCTCCAGCGGACGTTCCAGCGCGACGAGGCGTCCGTTCACCCTGGCGCCGATGCACCGGTGCCCGACTTCGGTGTGCACGGCGTAGGCGAAGTCGACAGGCGTCGAGCCGGACGGCAACGTGATGACGTCGCCCTTCGGCGTGAAGACGAAGATCTCCTTGACCGCGAGGTCGTACCGCAACGACTCCAGGAACTCCCCCGGGTCGGCGGCTTCCCGCTGCCAGTCGAGGAGTTGCCGCATCCACGCCATGTCGTCGACCTCGGCGACGTCGGCGGCCTTGCGCCCCTTGCCTTTACGCCCCTCTTTGTATCGCCAGTGAGCGGCGATCCCGAACTCGGCCGTGCGATGCATCTCGACGGTCCGAATCTGAATCTCCAGGGGCTTGCCCTCGGGTCCGATCACGGTGGTGTGCAGGGACTGGTAGACGCCGAAACTGGGCTGCGCGATGTAGTCCTTGAAGCGGCCGGCCATCGGCTGCCACAGGGAGTGGACGACGCCGATCGCGGCGTAGCAGTCGCGGACCTCGTCGCACAGCACGCGCATGCCCACGAGGTCATGGATGTCGTCGAAGTCCTTGCCGCGGACGATCATCTTCTGATAGATCGACCAGTAATGCTTGGGGCGCCCCTCGACCGTCGCCTGGATGTGGGCGCCGCCGAGTGCGTTGTTCAGATCACTGCGGACTCGGGCCAGGTACGTGTCGCGACTGGGCGCTCGATCGGCGACGAGCCGCACGATCTCCTCGTACTTCTTCGGGTGCAGGATCGCGAACGACAGATCCTCCAGCTCCCACTTGACGGTCGCCATGCCCAGGCGGTGCGCCAGCGGTGCGATCACCTCGAGGGTCTCGCGCGCCTTCCGCGCCTGCTTCTCCGGCGGCAGGAAGCGCATGGTCCTCATGTTGTGGAGCCGGTCGGCGACCTTGATGACGAGCACGCGGGGATCTCGCGCCATCGCGATGATCATCTTGCGGATCGTCTCGCCCTCGGCGGCGCTGCCGAGAGCCACCTTGTCGAGCTTCGTCACCCCGTCGACGAGATGAGCGACCTCCGGACCGAAGTCGGATTCCAATTCGTCGAGCGAGTAGCCGGTGTCTTCGACGGTGTCGTGCAACAACGCAGCAACCAACGTCGTGGTGTCCATCCCGAGATCGGCGAGGATCGTCGCCACTGCCAACGGGTGCGTGATGTACGGGTCGCCCGATTTCCGGAACTGGCCGGTGTGACGCTGCTCGGCGACGTCGTACGCCTGCTGCAGCACTGTGACGTCGGCTTTCGGGTAGACGTCGCGGTGGAGAGTCACCAACGGTTCGAGCACGGCGGCCACGCCGCCACGCGGGGGCGCCGTCATCCGGCGCGCCAACCTGGCCCTCACCCTGCGGGAACTCAGGGGTGCGGCGATGTCGTCTCCGCGTCTCCCGGCATCAGGTTCGCTCATGAAACGAGCTTATGGCATGCGCGGGTCAGCCGGTGCAGAGGTTGTGCACGCGGACCCCGCCGCGGCCCGCTTCGGTCACGACGCGTCGCCCGGGGAAGCCCTCGAGTTCCATCACAACGGCCACGTCGGTGACCTCCGCACCGACCTGGGCGAGCAGGTCGAGTGTCGCGGCGAGCGTGCCGCCGGTCGCCAGCACGTCGTCCACCACCGCCACCCGTCGCCCACGGAAGTCGATGCCCGAGGCGGGCACTTCGAGTCGGGCTGAGCCGTATTCGAGCGCGTAGTCGACCCCGATGACCGGCGGCGGCAGTTTCCCGCCCTTGCGGACCGCGACGACTCCCACACCGAGGCTGTGCGCGATCGCACCGCCCAACAGGAAGCCGCGCGCGTCGATCCCGGCGATCAGGTCGGCGCCCGCGCACACCTCGGCGAGCGCAGCCGTGACCGCCTCCAGTCCGTCCGGCGCTGCCAGGACCGGTGTCAGGTCCTTGAAGGCGACGCCGGGCTCGGGGAAGTCGGGCACGAGGCGCGCGTGGGTCTCGATCGCCACGCGAGCGCGATCGAGATGGAGTGCTGTGGTCATGAGGTTCCTCCCCATCGGTCCATGTTCCAGCCGGTTCCGGACCGACCGAGACCGGGCACCACGTGCCCGACGCCCGACGATTCGCGGCCGCGCACCGTCCCGAACAACGGGATGGACGGCAGTTGATCCCACGCCGACGTCTCGATCGTGCGCAGCAACGGCAGTCGTGCGCTGTCGGTCGCGGCGCCCGCCAACTCGTCGATCGCCGAGCGGACGGCGGGATCGCGGAAACTGGAAAGGTTCAACGGATCCCCGGGGTACAGGGAGTAGATCGCGGGCACGCCGCTGCCGGTGCCCGCCGCTGCGAACGTGTCGCCCGCCAGCAGGACCGCGTCGGCGTCTCCGCCGAGTGCCGAGACCGAGAAGTCCGGCGACGACACGTCGCGGACGGTGAGTCCGGCCGCTGCGCACGACCGGCTGATCGTCTCCACGACGGCCTTCGCAATCGTCGAGCCGGCCGGGTAGCCGATCCGGACGGTCGGCTTGGGCCGTCGACCGTTCGCGTCGACGGGTCGCTGACCGAGCAGCGCACGAGCTCGCGCCACGTCCGCCCGCGGGTACCGCCTGCCGTACTGGACGTTGAGCGACGGACCGAGGGTGTCGGCAGGCGCGGCCGAACGCAGATTCCACACGATGCCGTTGGCGCCGTGTGACCGCGCCAGCTGGTTGCGCGGCGTGCACGCCGCGAGCGCCTGCCGGACCAGGATGTCGGAGGTGACGCCCTTGCGGGAGAACACCAGGCTGGTCACCGACAGCGGCGCCGGATCGCGGGCGGCGCCTCGATCGGCCACCGGGGTCTCGCGGCCGGCGATCTTGTCCGAGACGGACTGGTCGTCGGTGTCGACGACGTCCACCCGCCCGTCGTCGAGGGCGGCCGCGCCGTCCGTGCCCGACGGCCAGATCGTGACGTCGCCGAGAACCGGTCGCTGGCCCCACCACTTGTCGTTGGCGATCAGGCGGAGTCCGCCCGACTTCGTGTACGACTCGATGCGGTACGGGCCCGACGAGAGGATCTTCTGCTGATCCACATCGGTGTCGGGCGCCAGCCGGAAGCCGGTATTCCATGCGGCGGCGATCTTGGCGAGCGCCTTCGCGTCACGGCGGGTGATCGCTCCCGCCACGTCGTCCACACCAGCGATGCGGCCGACGACGTGCGCCGGGAGCAGCGTGCCCGCGCCGAACAGTCCTGCCCAGTCGTTGAAGACGACGCCCTTCTTGAACGTGACCGTCGCCGATCGGGCGTCCGGCGTGCAGTCGACTCGATCGATGTCGGAGTATCCGGCGTCGGTCGCGGCGTCGAAGCCCTTGACCTCGCCGCCCATCGCGGTCGCCGCGAGCAACAGATCGTCGCAGGTCATCTTGTGGCCGTCCGAGTAGACGGCCTTCGGCGCGAAGTCGTACCGCACGGTCAGCGGGGCCGACTCCACGACCGTCGCCGTGCCGACGTCCCGGTCTGCGACCGTCTGACCCTGCGGCCCGATGTACGAGAAGCCGGGAAGGACACGGGTCAGGGCCATCAGAGCGCCGTCCGCGTAGCCGTCACGGGTGTTCGCGTTGTAGCTCCGCACGCGGGCGTCGACGAGATAGTCGACGCTCGACCGATCGTCGTCGCCGCACGCCACCAGGAGTGTTCCCGCGGCCGCGAGAGCAGCGGTCAGTGCCGCGACTCTGCGCAGCCGCGGGCCGATCACGCTGCTGCCCGTTCCCGTCGCGCCAGCACCTTCGCCGTGTGTCGCTTGACGTCGGTGCGGCGTTCCTTGAGCGACACCAGCAGCGGCGATGCGAGGAAGATCGACGAGTACGTGCCGACGACGACGCCGACGAGCTGGATGAGCGCGAGATCCTTCAGCGTTCCCACGCCGAGCATCCAGACCGCGACGACCATCAGCGCGATGATCGGCAGCACCGAGATCACCGTCGTGTTGATCGAGCGCATGAACGTCTGGTTGACGGCCAGGTTCGTCTGTTCTGCGTAGGTGCGACGGGACGACGCGAACACCGACCTCGTGTTCTCCTCCACCTTGTCGAACACGACGACGGTGTCGTACACGGAGAAGCCCAGGATGGTCAGCAGACCGATGACGGTGGCCGGAGTCACCTCCCAGCCGACGAGCGAGTAGACGCCCGCGGTGGCGACGACGTCGAACAGCAGCGACACGAGCGCCGCCGCCGACATCTCGCGGTCGAAGCGGATCGCGATGTACACGAACACAGCGATCAGGAACACGATCAGCTCGATCACCATCTTGCGGGTGATCTCCGCGCCCCAGGTGGAACTGACGTCGGAACTGCTCACCTCCGACGTCCGGAGATCGAACGTCGTCGCCAGGTTCTCACTCAGCTTGGCGGCGTCCTCATGGGACAGCGACTCCGAACGGAGCTGGATGGTCGCTGCATTTCCCGTACCAGCCTTCTGCACCGACTGGGGCTCATGGCCGAACGTGCTCTTGAACGCGTCGGAGACCGACGACGTGGTGACGGTGTCCGACGCGGGGATCGACACCTGCGTGCCGCCCTCGAAGTCGATACCGGGCGTGAAGCCGCGGAACACCATCGACAGGACGCACACCACAAGGATCACGCCGGAGACCACGTACAGCCGACGCCGTGACCGTGGGCCGACGACGTCGAATGCGCCGGTGCCCGAGTACAGCCGCGAGAAGAACGACGTATTCTTCGCGGCGACGTAGTCCTCGTCGTCCCACGTGGTGGTGGGCTTGTCGCTAGTCGACTTCTCGCCGGTGGACTTTCCGGTGGTGGACTCTGCGGCGCTCACTTCGACTCCTCCGCTGCGGTCGTCGCTTCGTTCTTCGCTCGTGCGGCGGCGGCGCGGCGCTTACGCGCCACGTCGGACACCGCTCCCAGACCGTTGATGCTGGGCCGCGACAGGAAGTCGGTGCGGCTCGCCATCACGACCAGCGGATGAGTGACGAGGAAGACGATGACGACGTCGATGATCGTGGTCAGGCCGAGCGTGAACGCGAAGCCCTTCACCTGGCCGACGGCGAGCACGTAGATGATGGCGGCGGCGAGGAAGCTGACCGCATTGCCGGTCCACACCGTTCGCCGGGCACTCTGCCAACCGCGGGTGACCGCGGATCTGAACGATCTGCCCTCTCTCATCTCGTCCTTGATGCGCTCGAAGTAGACGACGAACGAGTCGGCCGTCATGCCGATGCCGATGATCAGACCGGCGATGCCCGACAGGTCGAGCGTGAAGCCGATCCAGCGTCCGAGCAGGACGATGAGGCCGTACACCATCGCCGCCGCGAGCAGCAGCGACAGGAAGGTCAGGAATCCAAGCATCCGGTAATAGGCCAGCGCGTAGATCAGAACCGCGATCAGACCGATCGCTCCCGCGATCAGACCCGCTCGCAGCGAGGTCAGACCGAGGGTGGCCGACACCGTCTGCGCGTCCGACTGCGAGAACGACAGCGGGAGCGAACCGTACTTGAGTGCGTTTGCGAGATCGACCGAGTCCGACTGTGTGAACTGGCCGCTGATCTCGGTGGTGCCGATGATCGCCTGGTTGATCGTCGCGGCGCTGACCACGCGGGTGTCGAGCACTGTCGCGGTGGTCTTGCCGACGTTCTTCGACGTGTAGTCGACCCACGTCTGCTTGCCGTCGCCGCGGTAATCCACCGACACGACCCACTGGCCCGCCTGGTTCTGCTGCGACTTGGCGTCGGCGACGTCCGTGCCGCGGATGATCATCGGCGCGAGCAGGTACACCTGTCCGTCGGTGGTCCCGCAGGCCACGAGGTACTGGTCGGGCTTGTCGTAACCGATCAGCGGGTCGTTCGCGTCCGCCGCGCAGTTCACCTTGGCCATCTCCGCCTGCAGCCGCGCGAGGGTCTTCTCGTCCGCGTTCGCGGGCGCCTGACGTGCGGCGCGCGCGTCGGCGATCGCCTGGGTCTGCTCGGCTGCCGTCATGTCGGCGGGCTTCTTGGCGTTCGGATCGGCCTTCTGCGGCACCGCGGCCTGCGAGGTGATCACCGGGCGGATGAACAACTGCGCCGTCTGTGCGAGCGTGCGGGCCTGCTTGCCGTCCTCGCCGGGAACGGTGATGACGAGCGTGTTGCCGTTGACGACAACTTCGGAGCCGCCGACGCCGAGCCCGTCGACACGCTGCTGGATGATCTGGCGCGCGTCGTCGAGCTGTGCGCGCGTGGGCGCGGCGCCCTGATCGGTGCGCGCGGTCAGCACGACACGAGTGCCGCCCTGCAGGTCGATGCCCAGTTTGGGCTCGGCTTTGTGGTCCCCGGTGCCGAACACCAGGGCGAAGATCGCGCCGAGCACCGCGAGAAATGCGAGCAGCGGAACCCACGGAGGGGTCTCCCGCTGCGCATTGCGGCGCGCAGTGAGTGGATTATTGCTGGTCACGTCGGATGAGCCTACTTCTCTTCGGGCTTGTCGTCCGACTCGCCGTCGGTCTTCTTCGTCAGTTTGTCGAGCGCCGCGGGGCTGTCCGGCACCTCGAACGTCGACTCATCGCTCGAATCGGTGCCCGCCTCGTCGCCGTTGTCGATCTCGACGACCTCACGGATGGCGAGGCGGCTCCACTCGGTGACCACGCCGGGAGCGATCTCGATGGTGACGATGTCGTCGTACGACGTGTCGACGATGGTTCCGTAGAGACCAGAGTGCAACTGCACACGCGAGCCGGCGACCAGCGAGGTCTGCATGTCGGCTGCCGCGGCGGCGCGCTTCTTCTGGTTCCGGATGCTCATGAACATGAACACGGCCATCGCCGCGAGCATCAACGGAAGGATCAAGGAGTTAGTCATGGCTTCCAGTGTGCCAGGCCCCCGGCCCGCTCCCCTACGACAGGTGGCCGCGCGTCACGATACCGATGCCGACCCGCCGCCGACGGCGGGCGAACTCAGTCGAAGAGTCCGTCTTCCCGAGTGCGGACGCCGTGGACCCGGTCGATGGCGTCCGGGGGCGGTGTGAGGTTCAGGTGATGCCACGCGGCGGCCGTCGCGACCCGGCCCCGCGGCGTCCGCGCGATCATCCCGGCTCGGACGAGGAACGGTTCGCAGACCTCTTCGACGGTGGCGGGCTCCTCCCCGACTGCGACGGCGATCGTCGACACGCCGACCGGCCCACCGCCGAAGCCCCGGACCAGGGCTCCGAGCACCGCGCGGTCGAGGCGGTCGAGGCCGAGTTCGTCGACGTCGTACACGGCGAGCGCAGCACGGGCCGCGGCGACGTCGACGCGTCCGTCGCCGCGCACCTCGGCGTAGTCGCGCACACGCCTCAGAAGACGGTTGGCGATGCGCGGCGTGCCGCGGGAACGTCCGGCCACCTCGGCGGCGGCGTCGTCGTCGACGTCGATGCCGAGGATCAACGCGGCCCGCGTGATCACGCGGACGAGTTCGGCGGGCTCGTAGAACTCCATGTGCGCGGTGAACCCGAAGCGGTCGCGGAGCGGTCCCGTCAGGGCGCCCGACCGCGTCGTCGCCCCGACCAGCGTGAACGGCGCACATGGAGTTCTACGAGCCCGCCGAACTCGTCCGCG
>JASLJL010000121.1 GCA_030152405.1 Gordonia sp. (in: high G+C Gram-positive bacteria)
CCGCGACGGAATCCTGTTCGCCGCACTCGCCGACCGCTACGGCCTGGCCATGGACGGTCCGCCCGGCGATGTCGCGGACCGCGTCGTCTATCGCGTTCGTCCCGTGTCGACGAGCAGTCAGTAACCGCCACCCACAGGAACCTGACAGGCACACCGCAGGGGCGTGGGAGGTCCGAGGACGAATCTCGTCCTCATGACGACAACACTCGAGCCCGATCCGGAGACGCGCACCGACGTCTCCGCGGAGGCCCCACCACCAGTTCTGGACATCGTGATCCCCGTCTACAACGAGGAGGAGGACCTGGAACAGGCGGTGACGCGCCTGCGCGAGCACCTGCACTCCTCGGTGCCGTACAGCGCGCGGATCACCGTCGCCGACAACGCCAGCACCGACGCGACGTGGCAGACGGCGAAGGCCCTCGCCAAGCGGTTCGACGACGTGCGCGTAGTCCACCTCACGCGGAAGGGGCGAGGCGGCGCGCTCAACCGCGTGTGGCGCGAGAGCGACGCTCAGATCGTCGCCTACTGCGACGTCGACCTGTCGACCGACCTCAACGCGCTGATGCCGTTGATCGCCCCACTGATCTCGGGGCACTCGGACATCGCGATCGGCACGCGCCTCGCGCGGTCCTCACGCGTGGTCCGCGGGCCCAAACGCGAGATGATCTCCCGTTCGTACAACCTGATCCTCCGGACCACGATGCACGCGCGGTTCTCCGACGCCCAGTGCGGCTTCAAAGCGATGCGCACCGACGTCGCACGACGACTCCTGCCGTACGTCGAGGACACCGGCTGGTTCTTCGACACCGAACTGCTGGTCCTCGCCGAGCGCGTCGGACTGCGGATCGCGGAGGTCCCCGTCGACTGGACCGACGACCCGGACAGCTCGGTCGACATCGTCGCCACCGCGGTCGCCGATCTGCGAGGATGCGCGCGCGTCGGCTGGGCTCTGGCGCGTGGACGGCTGCCCGTCGCCGAACTCCGCTCGACGTTGGGACGCGATCGTCGGCCCGGGCCCGCAGTCGACGGAGTGCCGGCCGGAATGGTCGGCCAGCTCGCCCGATTCTGCGCAGTCGGGATCACCTCGACGCTCGCATACGCGTTGCTGTACTTGATGCTGCACGCGGTCGTGGGAGCTCAGGTCGCGAACTTCCTCGCCCTCGCGCTGACCGCGATCGCCAACACCGCGGCCAACCGTCGGTTCACCTTCGGCGTCCGCGGCAGCCGGCGAGCCCTGCGCGACCACGCGACGGGACTGGCCGTGTTCGCCTTCGGCTGGCTCGTCACCGCCGGATCGTTGGCGACCCTCCATCACTTCGCCCCGGACACCGGCCGCGCAGTGGAACTCGCGGTACTGGTGACCGCCAACCTCGTCGCGACCGCCACGAGGTTCGTCGGACTGCGCCGCTTGTTCGCCACCCGCGCAGCACACACGGAAGGAGCGGCCGCATGACCGCCCTCGACACACGCGACGTCGACCCTGGCGTCGGCCCGCCCTCGCCCACGGATCCGACCTCGGCTGAGGCCGCACGCGACCGCGGACCGTCCACCCGGACCACGATCTGGTCACTCGGTGCGCTCCTCGTCACGACGACGGTCCTCTACCTGTGGAACCTGTCGGCGAACGGATGGGCCAACTCGTTCTACACCGCTGCGATCCAGGCGGGCTCGCAGTCCTGGAAGGCGTGGTTCTTCGGATCTTCCGACATGGCGAACTCGATCACCGTCGACAAACCACCGGCGTCCCTGTGGATCCCCGGCTTGTTCGTCCGAGTGTTCGGGCTCAACTCGTGGTCGGTCCTCGTCCCGGAAGTGCTGATGGGCGTCGCGTCCGTCGCGTTGCTGTACGTGATCACGCGCCGGGTGTTCGGCCATTGGGCGGGCATCGGGGCCGGTGCGGTGCTCGCGCTGACACCGGTCGCCGCCCTCATGTTCCGTTTCGACAACCCCGAAGCGCTGCTCATCCTGCTGATGGTGGCCGCGATGGGGGCGCTGCTCCGCGCTGTCGAGACGGGCCGACTCCGGTGGATGATCGCCGCGGGCGCCGCGGTCGGGTTCGGCTTCCTCGCCAAGCAGCTCGAAGTGATGCTCATCGTTCCGCCGATGGTGATCGTGTACTTCATCGCAGCTCCCGGTGGATGGCTCCGGCGCGTCGGGCACTTGTTCGCGGCGCTCGGCTCCCTGATCGTCAGCGCCGGCTGGTGGATCCTGACCGTCGAACTCTGGCCGGCGTCGAGTCGTCCGTACATCGGTGGATCGCAGAACAACTCGATCCTCGAACTGACGCTCGGCTACAACGGGTTCGGCCGACTCAACGGAAACGAAGAGGGCAGCGTCGGCGGCGGAGGTCGCTCGTTCGGCCAGGGCGGCGCATTCGCGGAGACGGCAGGCTTCCCCGGAGGCCCCGGGCCCGGCGGCCAGGGCGGCGGAATGTGGGGCGAGACCGGCATCACCCGGATGTTCGACGCGCAGCAGGGCGGCCAGATCTCCTGGTTGATCCCCGCGGCCGTGATTCTCGGTGTGGCCGCGCTCGTGCTCATCGGACGGGCTCCCCGCTCTGATCGACGTCGTGCGTACCTCCTGCTCTTCGGGGGATGGCTCGCCGTGATGACGCTGACGTTCAGCTTCATGGCCGGGATCTTCCACAGCTATTACACGGCGGCGCTCGCCCCGGCGATCGCCGCGGTCATCGCAGGTTCGGCAGCGCTCGTGTGGCCGGCTCGCGACCGACTGTGGGTGCGGATCGTCCTCGCGGCGACCGTCTGGACGACGGCGGGATGGGGTTTCCACCTGCTGACGAGGTCGCCCGACTTCGTGCCCTGGCTGCGCTGGGTGATCGTCATCCTCGGTGTCGCCGCGGGCGCCCTGTTGCTCCTGTCTCCGGCGGCAGGTCGACGGAACCGTATCGCCGCAGTCGCGGCGAGCGCCGCGATCATCGCCGGTCTCGCCGGTCCCACCGCGTACACGATCGACACTGTCGCCACGGCCAAGCAGGGCTCGATCATCAGCGCGGGACCGCGCACCGAGGGCGGCATGTTCGGTCCCGGCGGACGGCATCGCGGCGGACCGGGCGGCATGATGCCGCCGGGGATGGCAGGCGGGCAGGGCCGCAACGGCGGCTTCGCAGGCATGGGCTTCCCTCCGGGCGCGAACGGGTCTGAGGCGGCCGGCGGAATGAACGGCCCCGGCGGGCTCCTCAACGGGTCCACCCCGAGCGACGAACTCGTCGCCGTTCTGCGGACCGACGCCTCCGAGTACACGTGGGTCGCCGCGGCGATCGGATCCAATGAGGCGTCCGGCTACCAGATCGCGTCCGGATACTCGGTGATGCCGATCGGCGGTTTCAACGGAACCGATCCGTCACCGACGTTGGCCCAGTTCAAGCAGTATGTGGCCGACGGCAAGATCCACTACTTCATCAATGGCGGCCGCGGCATGATGGGCGGCGACTCGTCCGGCTCGTCCGCGCAGATCAAGCAGTGGATCACCGAGACGTTCACGTCGGTGACAGTCGACGGCGTGACGCTGTACGACCTGACCTCGCCGCGCTGAGTCCCGGACACGCCCGCCGTCGTGAAGACGGCGGGCGCGTTCGTGTCTACGCTTGGCCCGTGCCAGTGAGAACCGAGTTGCAGTGGATGACCGGCCGTGACGCGGACGAAGGCGAACGGGCCGGCAGCGGTCTCGAGGTCTTCTACGACCTGATCTTCGTCGTCTTGTTCGCCGTCGCCGGCGTCCAGCTGGCGGAGTACCTCGCCGAGGGCCACATCTTCACCGCGATCGTCGGCTACGCGCTCGTCACGTTCTCCGCGATCTGGGCGTGGATCAACTTCGCGTGGTTCGCGTCGGCCTTCGACACCGACGACCCGTGGTTCCGACTGTCTGTCTTCGTCCAGATGATCGGTGTGTCGATCATGGCGACCGGCGTCCCCGCCGTGTTCTCGTCGATCGACGCCGACGAGCACATCGACATGAAGGTCATCGTCTTCGGCTACATGGTGATGCGAATCGGACTGGTCCCCCAGTGGATACGCGCCGCAGTCCAGGCCCGCGACTACCGGCGCACCTGCCTCGCCTACGCCGTCGCCTGCATCGTCGCGCAGATCGGTTGGACGATCGTCGCGCTCGCTCCGATGAACCTGAGAGTCACGCTCATCGCGATCGCCGTCTGCGCGTTCATCGAGTTCCTCGGCCCGTTCGTCGCCGAAGTGCTCGTCAAGCGGACTCCGTGGAATCCGTTC
>JASLJL010000129.1 GCA_030152405.1 Gordonia sp. (in: high G+C Gram-positive bacteria)
CGCAGCCTGTCTTTGTGTGCCCCTGCGCTTCCTCCCCCCGGTGACGCGCGGCCAGACTGGCGCCTGATCTGCGACGTCGCAACCGCCATGGGTTTCGGCGACCACTTCGACTTCGCCGACGCGGCCGCTGTGTTCGACGAACTGAAGGCATTTCACAATCCCCGCACCGGATGGGACGTCCGGGGCGTCGACTACACCCGCCTCCGCCATGGACCGGTGCAGTGGCCCGCTGCCCCGGGCGGCCCCGACCGCAACCCGATCCGCTACCTCGACGGCGACGGTCTTCGGTTCGCAACCGCCAACGGACGCGCGCAGTTCCTCGCCCGCCCGTACCTGCCGCCTGCCGAGCTGCCCGACGACGACTTCCCACTGCTCCTGACCACCGGGCGGCTCGCACACCAATGGCACACGATGAGCAAGACCGGCAGAGTCGCCAAACTCAACCGGCTCAATCCGTCGAGCTTCGTCCAACTGCATCCGGACACGGCCTCGGACCTCGCCGTCGAGGACGGCGACCTCGTCGAAGTCCGCTCTCGTCGCGGAAGCGTCCGGGTCCCGGCTCGGATCACGGCCGACATCTCCCCCGGTTGCTGCTTCGTGCCGATGCACTTCAACGACGCCGCCGGCCCCGATCTCGCCGTCAACGCCGTGACCAGCGACGCCGTCGACCCCGAGTCCCTACAACCCGAGTTCAAGGCGTGCGCGGTCGCGGTGACCCGCGTCGACCAACCAGTGGAGGCGTCCCCTGTGAGCGCTGAACTTCTCGACGCTCATCCCCTCGCCGGAGTGTTCGGAACGGCCGGGCATCGCCCCGCGCCCAAATCCGCCGAGCAGGCATATCTGTCCGGTCTGTTGCACGGCCTCACCGCGAACCCGCCCGTCGACGAGATTCCGACGATCCCCGAGCAGTCTCCTCTGTCCGACGACGTCCGGGCGTGGGCCGACGGTGTACTCGCGGGCTTCTACTCGCGTACTCCGGTCGCGCCCACGGCGAACCGAGCGCCTGCACGGCCGTCGGTGACGGTCGTCTGGGCGTCACAGACCGGGACGGCCGAGGAGTACGCGACCAGCCTCGAATCGACGCTGGACGCTGCCGGAATCAGCGCCACAGTCCGCTGCGCCGACGCCGTCGACCTCGATGAACTTCACGGAATCGTGCTGTTCGTCGTGTCGACCACCGGCGACGGAGACCCGCCGGACAACGGTGCGGCGCTGTGGACTCGGCTGTCGGCTGCCACCGAGTCCGATGTCGGCGACCTCGACTACGCAGTGCTCGGATTCGGCGACTCGTCATACGCCGATTTCTGCGGCTTCGCCCGCAAGCTCGACGGACGCCTCGCACACCTCGGAGCAACACGCATCGCCGCCCGCGTGTCCTGCGAGCCGGGCGACGAGGCCGCAGCCGATGCCTGGACCACCGCGCTCCTCTCGAATCTGACCTCTCGCCACCCGGCAGGCCGGCCGAGCTCAGGTGAGCCTCCACCCCGCTCGTCGAGCGAAGTCGAGACGTACTCCCGAAAGAATCCGCTGACGACGTCGCTGATCACCAACGAACTCCTGACCGGGGAGTGTTCGGCGAAGGAGGTGCGTCGTCTGGCGTTCGACCTGCCCGCGGGCACTCTCACGTACACGGCGGGCGACGCGCTCGGAGTGTGCCCGTCCAACTCGCCGACCCTGGTCGACGAGTGGCTGACGGCGACGGGACTGGACGGCGACCTTTCCGTCGACGTGGGCTCGGGTGAGACGACGCTACGGTCGGCGTTGGCCCATCACTTCGAGATCGCGCGGCTCACCCGCGACCTTCTGGTGTTCGTCAGCGATCGTCACGACGACCCGTTCTTGACGACGCTGGTGGATGACCGGGCGGCGTTCACCGACTGGTCGTGGGGACGGCAGTCAGTCGACCTGTTGACGTCGTATCCGGTGATCGCCGAGGTCGGCGAGTGGCTCGCGGTGCTCCGACCGCTCCAGCCCCGGCTGTACTCGATCTCTTCGAGTCCCCGGAATCGCCCCGACCGGGTGGAGATCACCGTGTCGACTGTCAGATTCGCGTCGGCCGATTCCGATTCGCCGCGCGGTGGGGTGTGCTCGACGTTCCTCGCGGACTCCGAACCCGGCACGCCGGTCCGGGTGTTCGTTCAGCCCAACTCGAAGTTCGGACCACCTGCCGACGCCGACGCAGCGGCGATCATGATCGGACCCGGCACCGGCGTGGCGCCGTTCCGTGGCTTCCTGCACGACCGCGCAGCGTCGGGAGCTTCCGGCGACAACTGGTTGTTCTTCGGTGAACAGCGCCGCGTGTCCGACTACCTGTATCGCGACGAGCTCAGCGAGCTCAGCGAAGCGGGTGTCCTCGACCGACTCGACGTCGCCTTCTCTCGAGACCAGGCCGAGAAGGTGTACGTCCAGGACCTGATGCGGGAGAACGCCGCCGAACTGTGGTCGTGGATCCGACGAGGCGCGCACGTCTACGTGTGCGGCGACGCTTCTCGCATGGCACGCGACGTGGACGTCGCACTGCGGGAGATCGTCGCCCAACAAGGTCGTCTCGCACCCCATAGCGCCGATCAATACGTCACCGCGCTCGCTGCCGACAACCGGTACGTCCGCGACGTCTACTGACCGCCCTCCTCCTCACACACGGATCCGTAACACTGTGCGGAAGCAGTGACAATCGGGCAACTCCGGACCCGATCAGCCGCAACACCCGACCCATAACGTCGCGGCCATGAACAGAACAGTCGCAGTCATCGGACACGGAATGGTCGGCCACCGTTTCGTCGAAGCACTCCGCACCCGCGACACCGACGCCCAGTGGCGGGTGGTCGTGATCGGTGAGGAGACGGACGCCGCTTACGACAGGGTCGGTCTCTCGTCCTATGTCGGGGGCTGGGATCGGAACGCATTGGCGCTGCCCGGCAACGACTACGCCGGAGACGACAACGTCCAGGTGATGCTCGGTCGTCGGGTCACCGGCATCGACCGCGAGGCCCGCATAGTCCGCCTCGACGACGGCCACATCGTCGCGTACGACGCTGTGGTCCTGGCGACCGGATCGTACGCATTCGTCCCGCCGGTGCCGGGCCACGACACCGTCGGCTGTCATGTCTACCGCACCCTCGACGATCTGGACGCCATCCGCGTCGACGCTGACGCCGCCCTCGCGGCGAACCCCGGAACGACGCCGATCGGCCTCGTCGTCGGCGGTGGACTCCTCGGCCTGGAAGCAGCCAACGCGCTCCGGCAGATGGGTCTCCGACCGCACGTCGTCGAGGTGAATCCGCGACTGATGCCGCAGCAGATCGACCCGGCGGGCGGCGAGCACCTCGCACGGATGATCGGTGAGCTCGGAATCGACATTTCCCTGTCGTCCGGGACGAAGGCGATCACCCGCAGTGTCTCAGGTCTCGCGGTGACCTTGGCAGACGACACCGTCGTCGACGCGGCGCTGCTCGTCTTCGCGGCCGGTGTCCGCCCGCGTGACGAACTCGGACGAGAGACCGGACTCGCGATGGCTGAACGCGGCGGTGTGCTCACCGACCGGTCCGGCGCGACGAGTGACCCGGCGATCTACGCGATCGGTGAGGTCGCGGCAGTCGAGGGCCGTTGTTACGGGCTCGTCGGTCCCGGCTATGCAACCGCCGAAGTCGTGGCCGACCGTCTCCTCGACGGCGCCGCCGAGTTTCCCGGCGCCGACACGTCGACCAAGTTGAAGCTTCTCGGTGTGGACGTCGCCAGCTTCGGCGACGCGCACGGCGAGACGCCGGGCGCGCTGAACGTGGTCGTGAGCGATCCGATCAACGGCACCTATGCCAAACTCGTCCTCTCCGACGACGCATCGACCCTCCTCGGCGGCGTCTTGGTGGGTGACGCCGGCTCGTATGGTCTGCTCCGTCCGCTCGTCGGGTCGAGTCTCCCCGGGGACCCGGTGGCGCTCATCAGCCCGGCGTCCGGCGACGCTCCCGCGCTGGGTGTCGGCGCACTCGGAGACGACGCCCAGATCTGCTCCTGCAACGACGTCTCGAAAGGCGCGCTGTGCGCGGCGATCGAGAACGGCGCCTGCGACGTCGCCGAACTCAAGAAGTGCACGGGTGCCGGCACCTCGTGCGGCTCGTGTGTCCCCCTGCTGTCGCAGGTCCTCGCCGACTCCGGCGTGGAGCAGTCGACCGCATTGTGCGAGCACTTCAGCGCCTCCCGCGCGGAGCTCTTCGAGCTCGTCCGCGCGAGCGGGATCCGCACGTTCACCGGACTCGTCGAACGCTTCGGAACCGGCACCGGCTGCGACATCTGCAAACCGACGGTCGCATCGATCCTCGCCTCCACGAGCAGTGATCACATTCTCGACGGCGAACAGGCGTCCCTGCAGGACTCGAACGACCACTTCCTCGCCAACATCCAACGCAACGGCACGTACTCAGTGGTGCCCCGAGTTCCGGGCGGTGACATCAGTGCCGAACAGCTCATCCTGATCGGTGAGATCGCGCGCGATTTCGGGCTCTACACGAAGATCACCGGAGGTCAACGCATCGACATGTTCGGCGCCACAGTGGATCAGCTTCCCCAGATCTGGAAGCGTCTCGTCGACGGCGGCATGGAGTCGGGGCAGGCGTACGGCAAATCGTTGCGCACTGTGAAGAGCTGCGCCGGATCGGACTGGTGCCGGTATGGGCAGCAGGATTCGGTGCAGCTGGCGATCGATCTCGAGCTCCGGTACCGCGGACTGCGGTCGCCGCACAAGATCAAGATGGGCGTCTCCGGGTGCGCACGTGAATGCGCGGAGGCCCGGGGCAAGGACATCGGCGTCATCGCCACTGAGAACGGCTGGAATCTGTATGTCGGCGGCAACGGCGGCATGACGCCGCGACACGCACAGCTTCTCGCAGGCGATCTCGACACTGAGACCTTGATCCGATACATCGACCGGTACCTGATGTACTACATCCGCACAGCGGACCGATTGCAGCGCACCGCGGCCTGGATGGAGACCGTCGAGGGCGGACTCGACCACGTCAAATCCGTCGTCGTCGACGACAGCCTCGGCCTCGCAGCCGACTTCGAGGCCGACATGGCTCGCCACGTGTCCGGCTACCAGTGCGAATGGAAGGGCGTACTCGACGACCCCGACAAGCTGGCCCGCTTCACTTCGTTCGTCAACGCGCCCGGCGTCCCCGACCCCACCATCTCGTTCGGCGAGAGTCACGGCCGCAAGGTTCCGGTTCTCCTCGGGCAGCCCACCGTCAGGAGTTCCCGATGAGCCTCGCCTTCGATCTGCACCGCTGGACCCGCGACTGGACTCCCGCCTGCGCGTTCGACCGGCTGCAGCCCTTGCGCGGTGTCGCCGTCCTGCTTCCCGACCAGGTGCAAGTCGCGTTGTTCCGGCTGGCCGACGACTCCCTGCGTGCGGTCGGCAACATCGACCCCATCGGGCAGGCCGCGGTGCTGTCCCGCGGCATCGTCGGCGATCGGAACGGTTTCCCGGTTGTCGCGTCGCCCTTGAAGAAGCAGGCGTTCAGCCTGATCGACGGCCGCTGCCTCGACGTCGACGGCGTCCGGGTGCCCGTGTTCGCCACCCGCATCGGAATCGACGGCACGGTGTTCGTCGCGAACTCTCCGCAGGTCCGATTCGGGCAGCGGCCGGCACCGATCCGATGACCGTCCTGCTCGTCGCGCACGGAACGCGCAACCCCCACGGGGTCGCCCTCATCGGCGATCTCGCTTGCGCGATGCGCGAACGCTTGGGCGTCGACGTGTCAGTGGCGTTCGTCGACGTCCTCGGTCCCAGCCCGAGCGAGGCCCTCGCGCGCCTGAACCGCGAAACAACTGTGGTTCCCGCGTTCCTCGGCCGCGGCTACCACGTGCGCCGAGACATCCCCGAGCACCTGTCACGGCCAGGCCTCCCGCCGACGAGAGTCACCGACTCCCTCGGACCGTCGGACGAGGTGCTCGCCGCCCTCGTCGACCGGCTCGACGACGCGGGCCGTCGCCGCGGCGACACCGTGGTCCTCGCAGCCGCGGGATCGTCGGACCCCATGGCTGTCGCCGACGTCGAGGAGGTCGCCGACCGCCTGTCGTCGCTGGTCGACGCTCCGGTGACCGTCGCGTTCGCCGCGCCGTCGCCGCGCGCCGCGCACATCCCGAGCGTCGCCGAGGCGGTGTCGAGGACTCGGGGCCGCGTCGCCGTCGCATCTCACCTGCTCGCCCCCGGGCTGTTCCAGAGCAGGCTCGTCGAGTCGGGAGCCGAGGTCGTGGCGCGCCCTCTCGGGCTCCATCCACTCATCGTGGACCGTGCGTGCGCTCTCGCGGCGCGACCCGTCACTGTCTGATCAGGTCTGCACACGGGACTGGTGAACAACGGCTGATCGTCAGCCGTTGTTCACCAGTCTCGTCTGCGCTCAGTCCACCGCAAGGCGGTAGCCGCGTTTGACCACGGTCCCGACGATCTCCCTGGCGCCAAGCGCGTCCCGGAGCCGCCCGATGGCGACCTCGACGGCGTGCACGTCGTCGCCCGCCGCGGGCAGCAAGGCCAGCAGATCTTGACGGGACACGACGTCTCCTGGCTGCTCGGCAAGAGCTTTCAACACGGTCAGACCGCTTGCGGAGACGTCACACACTTCGCCGTCCACCACTGCCGCGGCGGCGTGGACACCGAGCCGATGGCCTGCCACCGCGATGTCCGGGCTCCCCGCGGGCAAGTCCTCGGCGATCAGACGAGCAAGCGCACCGAGCCGCATCCGGTCGGGCGCAACTGACGGGATACCGGCCGCGTCCAGCGGCGCGGACGTCACGGGCCCCACGCTGTACGCGGTCACCGGCCCCGACAGCGCCGCGATCAAAGCGTCTCGAACGCCCAGTTCGCCTGCTCGCATCAGCATCGACGCCGCGGCGGGCGCCGAGGTGAAGGCGACCGCGTCCACGCGTGCACGAGCGACATCGTCGACGAGTGCGTCGAACGCGGCGACGTCGCTCGGTCCCTCCCATCGGTAGACGGGCACTCCGACAACGCTCGCACCGCGTCCGACGAGTCCGGAGAGGAATCCGGGATTGGGATCCCACGCGTCGATCGCCCCGTGGAGTTGGACGGCCACTCGTTTTCCACCGAGGTCGTCACTGGTCAAGTGCGCGAGCACCTCGGCAGACGACTCCGACTCCGGCGACCACTCCTCCCGCAGGCCGGCCGCACGCAGGGCACCGGTGGCCTTCGGTCCGCGGGAGATCACACGCGCGCCGCCGAGCGCAGCCAGCAGTTCGTCGGCCACGCCCCACTCGTCTGCGGCCTCGATCCAGCCTCGGAAACCGATACCGGTGGTGGCGATCAAGACGTCCGGCGGGTTGTCGATCAGGTTCGCTGTGGCCTCCGAGAGACCTCGGTCATCGGCCAGCGGGACCATCGAAATCGCTGCTGCGGAAACGACGCGCGCGCCGCGGCGCGTCAGCAGAGCCTCGAACTCTTCCGCGCGCCGAGCCGCAGTGATGGCAACAGAGAACCCCGCCAGCGTGGGCGGGGTTCCCCGATCGGTACCGAGACTCATGAAGCAATCGTTCCAGATGTGGCCCGTTCCGATGCGAGTGCCTGCACGCCGCCGCCGCTGACCGCGGCGGGCGTTGCGACATATGTGCGCCACGTGACCAGGGCGGCGATCAGGTAGAACACCGCGAAGACAGTGAAAGCCCACACCCCGGATCCGGCGTCTCCGGACTGGTACGACTGCCGGAGCACCAAGTTGATACCGACTCCGCCGAGACCGCCGACGGCACCGGCGATTCCGATGACAGCACCCGACATGGACCGCGAATAGTCTGAGCGCCCGACCTCGTCGAGAGGCAGAGACCGCGATGCCGCATCGAACACCGACGGGATGATCTTGTACACCGACCCGTTGCCCATGCCCGACAACACGAAGAGGGCGATGAAGGCGATCACCGACACGGTGAGTGAACCGTTCCCCACGATCAGCAGTGCGGCGGCGCCGATCATTCCGACGAACACCCCGAGCGTGACCACGCTCCCCCCGATGCGATCGGCGAGCTTCCCGCCGTACACACGGCTGATCGAACCGAGCAACGGCCCGATGAACGCGATCGACGCGGCGTGCAGCGCGGCGTCGCCCGCAGTCTGACCGTCGGCTTTGAAGTTGATGACGAGCAACTGCGCGAAGGCGAACGAGAAACCGATGAAGGAGCCGAATGTCCCGATGTACAACAGCGCGATCACCCAGGTGTTCTTGTCGGCGACCGCGGCTCTCATCGCCGTCATGTCGACGCCCGGACCGTCCAGATTGTCCATGAAGAGCGCAGCGCCGATACCCGCGACCACCAGTGCGAACAGGTAGAAGGCGCACACCCAATAGGGCTCGGTGTCGCCGACCAGCGCCAGAACCAGCAGTCCCAGAAGCTGGACGGCGGGCACACCCAGATTGCCGCCGCCCGCATTGAGTCCGAGGGCCCAGCCTTTGAGACGCTGGGGATAGAAGGCGTTGATGTTGGTCATCGACGACGCGAAGTTGCCGCCGCCGAGACCTGTCAGCGCAGCGCACACGAGGTACATCCAGAGCGGTTGGCCGGGATTGGCGAGCAGGACGATCGTCGCCGTGACCGGAACCAGGAGCACCACTGCGGAGAAGATCGTCCAGTTGCGGCCGCCGAACCGGGTAGTGGCCATCGTGTACGGGAATCTCAGCACCGCACCGGTCAGGGTGGCGACTGCGCCGATCAGGAACTTGTCACCGGCCGAGATCCCGTAGACGTCGGAGGGCATGAACAGCACCATCACCGACCACAGGGACCACACTGAGAAGCCGACGTGTTCGGCGACCACCGACCAGATGAGGTTTCGGCGCGCGACGTCTTTCCCACCCGACTCCCATGCGACGACGTCCTCCGCATCCCAGTTCTCAATCGTGCGACTGCGTCTCACGTATGCCTCCTCGTTCTGGAGCCGACGGCTTGGTCGTCGACTGTCGACTTCGAAACTAGGGAGCCGGTGTTTCGTTCGGCGGCGGTGCCGATCACCGGTAGGTAATGAACACCTCGCAGCCCGAACTCCACACGTGTGAGATCGCGGCCAGGAAACTGGCAGGCCCCGGACCCGAATGCTGCCAGGAACGCTTCCTACCTTGAATCACGTGGCGCACATCAGAGGCGCCCGAACAGAACAAGAAACGATCTGCGATCAAGGAGAACACCACATGTCGAACACCACCGCACCCCGCCCCGGCGCCCAGCAGCCGCACCGCCAGAACCAGCAGCAGCCGACGCGCCGCCGTCGGACGCGTCAGTGGGACCGCCGCAACCACCGCTGGACCTGGATCTGGCGCTGACAAGCACCGTCTGAAACCTGCGTGCGCCGGACTCTCCCTCGAGTCCGGCGCACGCGGCGCGTCCGCATCCCGTCCGATCGAGAGAGTCCGCCCGTATGACCCCCCGCCGCGCCCTTGCCCGCTTCGTCCCTCTGCTTCGCGGTCACCGCCGATTGCTCACGACGGCCGCCCTGCTGTTCATCGTCGCCGCGGGTTGCGACGCCGTGGGCGTGTTCGTGCTCTCCGACGTCGTCGACAGCGCACTCGACTCCGAAACGACGACCGCGCTGATTCCCCTCGCGTGCACGTGGGTCGCTGTCACGGCGGCGTCATCACTCGGCGACTACGTCGGCCAGGTGATCGCGGCTAAGGAGTCGGAGAAGATCGTCCTGACCTTGCGCGACACCGTGTTCGCTCACGTCCAACGGCTCTCACCGACTTCTCACCGGAGACGCGGGATCGGCGATCTGGTGGTCCGACACTCGAGCGATCTCGAAGCAGTCGAGCACCTCGTCGCGTCGGGCCTGCTCACCGGAGTGATCGCGGTCGTCAACATGGTCGCGCTGCTCATCGCCGCGTTCTGGATGAACGCAGTCGTCACCGTCGTCGCGGTGTGCGCGGTGCCGCCGATCGCACTGCTGTCGGCTTGGTACGGACGCCGTCAGACCGCCGAGACGTGGCGCGAACGCGACGCCGACTCGATGCTCACCGACACTCTTCACTCGGCGCTGACCGGTCACGAGGTGACCGTTGCGTACAACCAGGAGCACACTGAACAGACCGCGCTGCATCGTCGTGGACGAGATTGGATGGCTGCCCGCGTGTCGCTGACGCGAGTGGAGGCCGGCTTCGGTGCGGTGCTCGGATTCGCCCAGGTGCTCGTGTCATTGGGCGTCGCGATCACCGGCGTGTGGCAAGTCCGGCAGGGCGCGATGAGCGTCGGCCAGTTGATGGCACTGACCGGCTACGTCGCGATGCTGTATCCCAAGTTCCAGGAGTTGGCCGAGGTCCGGCTGTCGCTGGCGTCGACCGGGGTCAGTGCTGCCCGGATCGCAGAACTGCTCGACGAGGCACCCCACGCACCCGATCTGCCTGGAGCTCGACCGCTCACCGTCCACGCAGGTCACGTCGAATTCCGACGAATCGTCATGCAACGCGGTTCCAGGACAATCTTGAAGGAGGCCGACCTGACTCTCCCCGCGGGTCGGGTGACCGCGCTTGTCGGCCCCAGCGGAGCGGGCAAGTCGACAATGGCCGCGCTCCTCGGGCGACTTGAGGAGCCCGACGGCGGATCGGTGCACATCGACGACGTCGACCTCGCTTCAACCACGGCGGAATCCGTGCGCGACCACGTCACCGTGCTGCCGCAGGCGCCGATGATCAAACCGGGAAGCGTCGCGGACAACATCGCCTACGGGCGACCTGACGCGTCTCGAGACGACCTGATCAGCGCTTCCGTCGCGGTGGGTGCGGACGAGTTCATCCGTGCTCTGCCCGACGGCTACGACACGATGCTGGCCGACGGCGGTCTCGACCTCTCCGGTGGGCAACGTCAGCGGCTCTGCATCGCGCGGGCTCTCCTGCGGGACACTCAGATCCTCGTGCTCGACGAACCGACCTCTGCGCTGGACGACGAATCCGTCGCCGACC
>JASLJL010000148.1 GCA_030152405.1 Gordonia sp. (in: high G+C Gram-positive bacteria)
GCGCGACGCTCTCGCGGCATTGCGCAGGTCGAAGGTCCGCGAAGTGGTCGTGGCGGCACGCCGAGGCCCGGAGCACGCGGCATTCACGCTGCCCGAACTCATCGGTCTCGCCGACGGCAAGGCCCGCGTGTGGGTCGATCCCGCCGATATCGAGGGAGCGACCGTCGACGGCATCGACGATCCGACGGTGGCCGCGAAGGTCTCACTGCTTCAGGAGATCTCGCAGCGCCCGAAGCCCGCCGAGCCGTTCATCCGCCTCACCTTCGGCCAGACTCCGGTCGAGATCGTCGGCGACGCCGCGGCGTCGGGTGTCCGCTTCACGCGGACCGGTGGCGGCGACGAGTCCGTTCTCGAGACGGGCCTGGTCCTGACCGCGATCGGCTACCGGGGCGTCCCCGTCCCCGGCCTGCCGTTCGACGACGCGTCCGGCACCATCGCGAATGACGCCGGTCGCGTGATCGACACGCCTGGCGTGTACGTGACCGGGTGGATCAAGCGCGGCCCGTCCGGATTCATCGGCACCAACAAGACCGACTCCGGCGAGACCGTCGCCAATCTGCTCGCCGATGTGGAGGCGAACGCACCGGCATAGCCCCTGTGGAATCCCGGAGAACCGTGCGAGGCGCTCATGCGTCTAAGGAGTAGAGGCCTCGCACGGGGCCCGGGACGGGGGTCGCCATGTCGGTGTTCGGAGTCACTCCAGGCCGGATCGCCCAGATCGCAGCCGACTGGCGGTCGGCCGGGACGTCGGTCGCCGACGTCCGCCTGACGCCTCCGGGTGAACAGCTAGCCTGCCGCCTCACCGCCGCTGCCGCAGAATTCTGCGAAGGCGCATCGTCGGCTGCGGCCGCGGACGCCACGCGGCTCCTCGCGTTGGCTGATGCTCTCGCCCGTTTCGACGCGGAGACCGCGCAGTCGGACCGATCGGCCGCCGCGGCCATCGGCTCGGCGGCATCCGGCGGTCCCCGATGACCGCGACCGTCGACGATGTCATCGCTTGGGATCTCACCGGACTCCCCTCTGCTGCGGCGTCGCTGACGACGCTGGCCGACCGCCTCATCGACGCCCGACGAAACGCGACGCGGAGCGCGTCGTCCGATCCCGAGTGGCGTGGCGTCACCCACGATGCCGCCCAGACCCGGATCACCGCGGTCGGCATGTCGCTCGTCCGGTCCGCGCGGACCGTCGACGACGGCGCGGAGTCGATGCGCACCGCATATCCCAAGCTCGCCGATCTGCAGTCGTCGCTGCGTGCCACCGTGGACGGCCTGCGCGCCGACGGCTACACGGTGACGGGCGACGGCGTCGTCACCCATCCGGACCCGGATCACCGGGCGCGTGCCCTCGACGCCACCGATCGAGTCCAGCTCGCCCTCACCTCCGCCGTCGACCTCGACGCGTCGACCGCCGCGGCGCTCTCGGCCGACACCGCTCGCCTCACCGGCACCGACGCGGGATCGGTGGTGATGCCGTCCGGCAGAGTGGTCGATCCCCGGCAGGCGGCGCAGCTGCTCACCGAGATCACCGACATGGACGAACGACGCCGCGTCTGGCAGACGCTGTCGCAGCCCGAGCGGAACGAGATGCTGCGCGACGCGTCCTCGATGATCGGCAACCTGGACGGCATCCCGTTCGCCGACCGGATCGTCGCCAACGAGCTGACACTCCGATCGGCTCTTCGCCGCGCGGAGGACCGCCGGTGGCTCGACCCCGACCGCGCGGACATGCTGTCGTCGCTGGCGAAGGGCGGGCGGGCGTTCCTGTCGTTCGATCAGAACAGCGGCCGATTCGTCGAGCTCGTCGGTGCTCTGACTCCCGACGTCACGAATGTCGCCGTGTTCGTCCCCGGCACGGGCACCGGCCTGGACGACGCCGACTCCTTGCGCAAGAAGGCGCTGAACCTCAGCCGCAAGTCCGGCGCGCCGGTGATCGTCTGGGCCGACGGCACGTTTCCGCAGACCATCATCGACGATCCACGCAGGGCTCCCTTCGAGTCGATGGCGCTCTCCCCCGAACTCGCTGCCCAGAACGCACCGCTACTCGCCGCCTTCGCTCGCGAACTGGACGTCGAGATCGCCGAGTCGTCGCCCGGTGCCCAGACCACCGTGATCGGCCACTCGTACGGCGGATCGATCGTCGGGACCGCCGAACAGCTGGGACTGCGCGCCGATCGGGTGGTCTACGCGTCCGCGGCCGGCACCGGGGTGATCGACGACAAGCCGTGGTCGAACCCCGAACCCGACGTGCGGCGTTTCTCGCTGACGCCTCCGGGCGACCCGATCCATTGGGCGCAGAGGATGGGAGCGCCGGTCCACGGCGGCGATCCCGACGCCGCGCCCGGGGTGACCCGATTGGACTCGGGCTTCCTCTCCCCCGACGAGAGCGGCGCACGAGCGCTGCTGCAGGGGACGTCGTCGCACACGTCGTACCTCGACGACCCGGGTTCCGACGCGTTCACCGCGATCTCCGACGTGGTCGCCGGGCGGGCACCCGAGCCGTACGTTCATCGGGCCGACGACCTGCCGCGCATCGTCGAGCATCCACGGGAGGTCGTGCTCGAAGCCGTCGAGACCATCGAGGACGCTGTCGACGCCGTGGACGGCTATCTCGACGGCATCGGCGGACTGCTCGGCGGGATTC
>JASLJL010000177.1 GCA_030152405.1 Gordonia sp. (in: high G+C Gram-positive bacteria)
CCGCGACGCGCTCCGTCGCGAACGCCAGGAGTCGTTCGCCGACCGGTTCATCGAGCCGCTGCTCAGCGAAGCCCGTCGACTCGGCCTCGCACCCGACGATCTCGTCACACTCATCCACGACCGCGCACCCCGCACCTCGAACCTCGAAGGAGACCCGACATGACGAACACACCGGCCGTCAGCGCACGCGGCCTTACCAAACGCTACGGCGACAACACCGTCCTCGACTCCGTCGACTTCGACATTCCCGTGAACACCATCTGCGGTCTCTTCGGTCGCAACGGCGCGGGCAAGACCACCCTGATGTCGATCCTCACCGCGCAGAACTTCGCGACGTCCGGCGACGCTCGGATCTTCGGTCAGGCGCCGTACGAGAACAGTGACGCACTGTCGCGGATCTGCTTCGTCCGCGAGAGCCAGAAGTATCCCGACGACGCACGTCCGTTCCACGCCTTCGCCGCGGCGCGCCTATTCTTCCCGAACTGGGACGACGACCTGGCGAACCGGCTCATCGACGACTTCCGACTTCCGTGCAAGACCCGCATCAAGAAGCTGTCGCGCGGTCAGCTGTCCGCCGTCGGCGTCGTGATCGGCCTCGCCTCGCGCGCCGAGGTGACGTTCTTCGACGAGCCGTACCTCGGACTCGACGCCGTCGCCCGACAGATCTTCTACGACCGTCTGCTCGCCGACTACGCCGAACACCCGCGCACCGTCATCCTGTCGAGTCACCTGATCGACGAGATCTCCGATCTCATCGAGCGGGTCCTGGTGGTCGACGGCGGTCGCATCGTGCTCGACGAGGACGCCGACGACCTCCGTGGACGAGCCGTCACGGTCATCGGTCCGGAGAGCGCGGTCGACGAGTTCGTCTCCGGCCGCGAAGAGCTCCACCGGGAACGCCTCGGTTCCGTCGCGTCGTCGACGGTCCTCGGCTCGCTCGACGTCGCCGACCTGCGACGGATCGACGAACTGCATCTCACCACCGCACCGGTGTCCCTGCAAGAACTGATCGTCCGGTTCACACAGCATTCCGCCACCACCCACACACCCGAGACCTCGATCGGAGCACTCCGATGACCGCCATGAGCCCCACGCTTCGCACCGGCAAGGTGATCCGCATGCAACTGCTCAACAAGCAGACGTTCGTGTGGATGCCACTGCTCATCCTCGGCAGTTCGTTCGTGATCACGATGCTGATCTACGGCGTGATCACGTTCTCCGTCAGTGACCGGAGCGAACCTCTCTACGGCGGAGGCTCGCAGGCGCCGCTCTGGTACTTCCTGGTGGTCGGCATCCAGGCGCTGTCGTTCACCTTCCCGTTCTCCCAGGCGCTGAGCATCACCCGCCGTGAGTTCTTCCTCGGCACGTTCGCCACCGCGATCGCATCGTCTCTGACGCTGGCCGTCACGTTCCTCATCGGCGGCGGGATCGAGCGCGCCACCGACGGCTGGGGATTCAACGCCTACTTCTTCTACCTACCGTGGATCTGGGACCAGGGCCCGATCGGCGCCCTCGTCCTCTACTTCATGATCGCGATGTTCGCGTTCAGCATCGGATTCTGGGCGTCGACGCTGTACAAGCGTTTCGGACTGGCATGGCTCATCGCGACCGGCGTCGGCATCGCCGCGATCCTGATCGGCACCGCCCTCGTGATCAGTTTCGTCGACCAGTGGCCCGCCGTCGGACGATGGCTGGGCGGGCTGCGCCCGTTCGAGGTCGCGGGCCTCGCGCTGGCCGTGGACGCCGTCCTCGCCGGATTGTCGTACCTGACCATCCGACGCGCGATTCCCTGATCTCGTGAAACCAGCACCTGATCGGCCATGGTTCGGCGAAACGGCCCGAATCTCCGTCGACGCGTGCTGGTTTCACGACGAGACCGCCAGCCAGACCGCGAGGCCCAGTCCGGCGACACCGATCGTGATGCGGAGTGGGGTCACCGGCAGTCTGTCGACGACGGGCGGCCCGGCCCAGCCGCCCGCGAGGCAGCCGATGCCCATCGCTACGGCGGCCGCCCACTGAACCGGACCGAAGACGATGAACCCGACCGCCGCGACCGCGTTGGCGACGCCGAGCAGCGCGGACTTGTAGATCATCGCGCGAGGCAGCGGGAGGGAGGTCACGAGCATCGCCAGGGCGACGAAGGCCACGCCCGCCCCCGCCCCGAAGTACCCGCCGTACACCGAGACCACGAAGACGCCGATCAGCCACACAACGGGCCGATCGGCGTCGCTCGTTATCCACACGCGAAGCCGCGGTTGCACCAGGAGTGCGATCGACGCGAGCGCGACGAGATACGGCACGATCAACGCGAACACCGTGTCGGGCGCGACGAGAAGCAGAACCGCGCCGACCACGCCGCCGGCGAGCGCCGACAGACTGCTGGTGGCGAGTGCCCGGCGACCGACATGATCGACGAGTTCACGCCCTGACTTCGCGAAGCTCCCGACGCCGACGGCCACGAGCGCCACCGTGTTGGTGACGTTCGCGGCCAGTGGAGTGAGCCCGACGAGCAGAAGCGCCGGATAACTGATGATCGACGCCAGGCCCGTCACGTAGCCGACGAGCCCGGCGGCGAAGCCCGCTCCGACGAGGAGCACCAGGTCGGCGGGCGTCATCGATCAGTGAGCGAAGTGACGCGATCCGGTGAGGTACATGGTGACGCCCGCCGCCTTCGCGGCCACGATGACCTCGTTGTCGCGGATCGACCCGCCGGGCTGGACGACCGCCCGGACGCCTGCGTCGAGCAGCACCTGGAGGCCGTCGGGGAACGGGAAGAAGGCGTCGGACGCGCCGACGGAGCCCTTCGCACGGTCGCCCGCGCGGTTGACGGCCAGATGCGCCGAGTCGACGCGGTTGACCTGGCCCATGCCGACGCCGACCGATGCACCGTCGGCGGCGAGCAGGATCGCGTTCGACTTGACCGCACGGCAGGCGCGCCACGCGAACACCAGGTCGGCGAGGGTCTGCTCGTCTGCGGCGTCGCCTGCGGCGAGGGTCCAGTTGGCCGGGTCGTCGCCCTCGGCGTCGATGACGTCGCGCTGCTGCAGGAGGATTCCACCGGACACCGGCCGGATCTCGGCGGTCTTCTCGCTCGGCGCCTCCGCGACGAGGATGCGGACGTTCTTCTTCCGCGACAGCACGTCCACGGCGCCGTCCGCGTACGACGGCGCGATGATCACCTCGGTGAAGATGTCGGCCACCTGCTCGGCCATCTCGACGCTGACCTCGCGATTCGCCGCGATCACGCCGCCGTACGCGCTGACCGGATCGCACGCGTGTGCGCGACGGTGCGCCTCGGCGATGTCGGCGCCCACCGCGATGCCGCACGGGTTGGCGTGCTTGATGATCGCCACCGCGGGCTCGGCATGGTCGTAGGCGGCGCGCCACGCGGCGTCACCGTCGGTGAAGTTGTTGAACGACATCGCCTTGCCGTGCAGCTGCTCGGCCTGCGCCAGTCCGGCCGGACCGTTGGTCGAGGTGTAGAGGGCAGCGGCCTGGTGGGGGTTCTCGCCGTAGCGGAGCACGTCGGCCCGCTCCCACGTGGCGCCCGCCCACACCGGGAAGTCGGAGTCCGCATCGGGAGCGACCACGCTGCTCATCCACGAGGCGACGGCCACGTCGTAGTCGGCGGTGTGGCGGAACGCCTTGGCTGCGAGACCCTTGCGCTCGGCGAGCGTGAAACCGCCGGCGGCGACCGCCTCGGTCACCTTCGCGTAGTCGGACGGGTCGACCACGACACCGACCGACGGATGATTCTTCGCCGCCGCACGCACCATCGACGGACCGCCGATGTCGATCTGCTCCACGCACTCGTCGGGCGTCGCGCCCGAGGCGACGGTCTCGGTGAACGGGTACAGGTTCACCACGACCAGCTCGAACGGCGCGATCCCGAGCTCGTCGAGTTGACGCAGGTGATCGTCCTTGCGGGTGTCGGCGAGCACGCCGGCGTGCACACGCGGGTGCAGCGTCTTGACGCGACCTTCGAGGCACTCGGGGAAGCCGGTGAGTTCGCTGACCTCGATGACCGGAACGCCTGCGCCGGCGATCGTCTTCGCGGTGGAGCCGGTCGACACGATCTCGACGCCTGCCGCATGCAGCGCGGTGGCGAGCTCGGTCAGTCCGGTCTTGTCGTAGACGCTGACCAGGGCGCGCCGCACGGCGCGGCGATCTGCAGTTGCGTTCACTTGAGGTGTGCCTTTCGTCCATCGGTGACAACGCCACGGGCGGCGAGCGCGTCCACCACTTCTGGCAGGAGAGCGCGCTCGACGATCTTGATGCGTTCGTGCAGGGTGGCCTCGGTGTCGTCGGGAGTGATCTCGACGGTCCGTTGAGCCAGGATCGGGCCGGTGTCCACTCCGTCGTCGACGAGGTGAACGGTGGTCCCGGTGATTTTGACGCCGTACGCGAGCGCGTCGGCGACACCGTGCGCGCCGGGGAAGGCGGGCAGCAGGGCTGGATGCGAATTGACGATCGTTCCACCGAAACGGCCGAGGAACGCGGCGCCGAGGATCTTCATGAACCCCGCGGTGACGACCCATTCCGGGCCGAAGGCGCCGACGGCGTCGGCGAGCGCTTCGTCCCACGCCGCCCGGTCCGGGTGATCTTTGAGCACGCACTGCACGACGGGGATGCCCGCGTTCTCGGCGATGCCGACGGCGGCGCACGGCCGGTCGACGACGGCGCCGACCACGGTGAACGCGGCATCGGGGCGCATCGAGTGCTCGATGATCGAGGCGAACAGCGATCCGGTTCCGGATGCGAGGACCACGACGGGCGCCGGGTCGGTGCGCGGTGAGTCCTGGAGGCCTGTCACAGAGACGAGTTTAGGGCGTGTCGCAGGCCACGTCGTCTGCCGCCCCGGATCCGCCGTCGTCGTACTGCAGTCCGGGCGCCGTCGTGGGGCGATCCGAGGCCACAGACCCGCCCCCGGTCAACGCTCCCGCGAGCCGTCGCCCGTCGCCGGTTCCGCATCGGAGGCGGGCGTCGTCTCCTCGCGGTGGGAGGTGTCGTCGTCAGAATCAGCGGCGTCGGAATCAGCGGCGACGTCATCCGCCGAGTCGTCGTCGAGCGGCTCGCCGTCAGGTGAGGTGTCGCCGGCACCGGTGGCGGCAGTCGTCTCGGGGAGGTCGAACCAGTCGTCGAGGTCGTCTCCGACCGACTCCGCGGCCAGGCGACGGCCGCCGAGCCCGCCGTCGGCGGCCCAGAGCACGCCGACGACCAACGCTCCCCCGAGCGCGAGCCACGCGAAGGTGAAGACGCCGGTGGTCGGCACGTTCACACCCGTGTGGCCCAATTCGCCGAGCTGTCCGCCCGACAACCAGGCGACGACCACCATGAGGGCTGCGGCCAGCGCCGCCCCGATCGCGACTGCCCGGAGGTGCCGCAGCGGTTCGTCGCTTCGGCAGAACCAGCCCAGTGCGAGTCCGGCGGCGAGCGGGATGAGGAACACCAGGCCGCCGATCGCGCCGGCGCTCGTCTCCGGAAGCACCGCGGTCGCGGGGAGCGGCGGAACCGCGCCACGCGAGACGTCGAACGCGTCGAGCACGGTGGTGCCGACCTGGGCGCTCGCCCCAGTGCTGATCGCCGTGGCGCCGACGATCAGATTGGGCAGGTACAGGATCGACAGGCCGGTGATTCCGAGGTATCCGTCGAACGTGTTCCCGTCGTTGATCATCGCGCCCGCCGTGCCCCAGTGGACGATGAGCGAGCCGAACACGATCACCGCGCCGCCCGCGATGAGCAGACCGAACGCGATGAGTCCGCCTCGGGCGCCCACGCGTTCGGTCGCCGGAACCGCGAACTCGGCGAGAATCGGCTTCACGCTCGGTATCGCGACGCCGATGAGGGTGGCCGCACCCTGGACTCCGATCGTGCAGCCGAACGCGAGGAGCGAGTTCGGCTGGCCGATCGGGGTGACCGCCGATCCGTCGGCGACGACGGCCAACGACAGCGCCGTGACGAGCATCGATCCGCCGATCGCCGCACCGACGATGCCGATGAGGTCAGGAAGTTCCCGTGCGGTCGACGCCCCCTCGGCGACGACGGCCACGGTTCCCGCCGCGACGAGGAGGGTCGGCAGGAGCGGCAGGACGCCGAGGGTGACGCCCCCGATCGTGATCGGCACCTGGTTCACCGCGAGCCAGCCCGCGGCGGTCGCCGAGCCGATGCCCGACAGACCGTCGCCCGCGTGCAGTCGGACGATCCCGAGGATCACCGCGATCACGATCACGGAGAGCATCGGCGCCATCAGTGCGACCTTCACGAGGTCCCAGGTGGCGGCCTTCCGCGGGGTCGTGTCGGCGCGACGAGTCAGCCGCACCTGCCTGAGGCGTGCGGCGAGGGAGTTCGACGTCGGACTCACGTGGTCGCGGTGACCGTGGGTGCTACTGCTGCTCGGACTGCGGGGACGCGGCGCCCGGGTCCGTGGTGGGCTTCACGAACGCGGTGGTCTGGTTTCCGTCCCCCGCGGGCTGGCCGTACGAGCCGGCGGACGGCTGGCCGGACGGGATCGCCTGGGTTGCCGGGGTGTACGCCTGAGCTTCGGGCTGCGCCTGCGAAGCCTGCTGGCCGTATCCGTAGCCGTACCCTGCCGCCTGCTGCGGCTGTGCCGACTGCGGAGCCTGAGCCGACTGCGGAGCCTGGGCCGCCTGCTGGCTCGCGTAGGCGTCAGTTGCCGCCGGGGCCGCCGCGTAGCCGACCGAGACGGCGGACGCCTCGGCGGCGGGAGCGAGCTTGATCTGGCCGCCCTCGACCAGCAGCCACACCACGCCTGCGATTGCGGCGAGGATCGACGTGATCAGCAGCACGATGGCTCCGGCGCCGTTCGACGCCGACTTGCCGAGGTCCGACCCGGCGAACAGGAAGACGGTCGCGAACGCGGAGACCACGGTGAGCGACAGGACTGAGCCCACGACCCACTTCTCGACGCCCAGCGCGAACGTCGACAGTGCGACGAGGCCGGCGACGGCGAGAAGCGCCCACGGCACGCCGTAACCCGTTTCGAAGACCTTCGCCGAACCGCCCGAGTACTCCGTGTCGAACGAGTAGCCGGCGAGGAAACCGCAGAACAGCGTGATCACACCGAGCGCGCCGACGACGGCGGCGAGAATGGTCGGCGTGTTGGCGGGCAGCCCCTGGCTCGCTGGCGCCGGAGCGCCGTAGCCGTACTGCGCCTGCTGCTGCTGACCGTACTGCTCCTGGGCGTACCCGGCCTGCTGGCCGTACTGATCCTGACCGTACGCACCGTGCTGGCCGTACTGCGCCTGCTGACCGTACTGGCCCTGTGAGGCGTCGTAGCCCTGCTGGCCGTACTGCTGGTTCTGTGCTCCCTGCGGATCCTGGCCGTAGCCGTAACCACCGGACTGCGGGTAGGTCATCGTGTTGCTCCTCACGCGTCGAACTCGCTTCATCGGTCGTTCCGACGAACGCAGTCCACGCTAATACACGTCGACTGAGAGAGTCCGGCACGCGTGGCCGGGCGCTCCCGCTCAGGCCCGGTGAGCGCGGCCCTGTTCGGCGTACCACGCGACGAGCGAATAGTCGTCCACCGACTTCGGGTCGACGTTCACCTCCGTGCGGCCGGCGAGAATCGCCGTCACCGGCACTTCGAGCTTCTTGCCCGTGCGGGTGTGCGGGATGCCGGGCGCCTCGATCACCTCGTCGGGCACGTGCCTCGCGGACAACCGAGTCTTGACCTCCGACGCGATGCGCGCGGTCAGCTCGTTCGTCAGTTCGGCGCCGGGGACGAGAGTCACGAACAACGGCATCCAGTAGTCTCCGCCGGGACCGTCCACGCCGAGGACGAACGCCTCCGCGATCTCGTCGATGCCCTCGACCACCTCGTAGATGTCGGCCGAACCCATGCGGATGCCGTTGCGGTTCAACGTGGCATCGCTGCGGCCGTGGATGATCAGCGACCCGCGATCGGTCACCGTGACCCAGTCGCCGTGCCGCCACACCGTCGGCACGTCGGCCGCGTCCCACTCGTGCGCGAAGTAGGCCTTCCGGTACCGCTCGCCGTCCGGGTCGTCCCAGAAGTGGACGGGCATCGACGGCATCGGTGCGGTCACCACCATCTCCCCCACCTCGCCGACGAGGGGATCGCCCTGCGGCGACCAACTCTCCAGGGCGACGCCCAGGTAGCGGACCGAGAGTTCGCCTGCGACCACCGGCACCCCCGTCGATCCGCCCGCGAAGGCCGACACCACGTCGGTGCCGCCGCTGATCGAGGAGATCGGCAGACCGGAGGCGACGTTCGCGTCCACCCAGGTGAACAGGTCGGCCGCCAACGTCGAGCCGGTGCTGCCGAGAGTCCGCAACGCCGACAGGTCGTGGTCGGTCCCGGGCGACAGCCCGGCCTTGCGCGACGCCTGCAGCTGGCCCGGACTCGTGCCGAAGTACGTGACCTTCTCCGCCTCGACGATCCGCCACAGCGTGTCGGCGTCCGGGTGGAGCGGTGATCCGCTGTAGGTCACGATCCGCGCGCCGACGAGCAGCCCGGCGACTTGAAAGTTCCACATCATCCAGCTCAGCGCCGTCTGCCAGAAGAACACCGAGTCGGGCCCGAGGTCGGCGTGCAGTCCAGCCGACTTGAGGTGTTCGAGCACCACACCGCCGTGGCCGTGGACGATGCCCTTCGGCTTGCCCGTGGTCCCGGACGAGAAGAGGACCCAGAGGGGATGATCGAACGGGACCTTCACCGGTTCGACCGGCGCCGATCGGTCGGCGATCGCGTCCGCCCAGGCCGACGCGCCGTCCATCGGCTCGCCGACGACGATGTGCGTCGACACCCCGAGGAGTCGGGCGAGTTCGGCCGAGTCGGCGCGCTTGTCGACGGCCTTGCCGTTGTACCGGTACCCGGACGAGGACACGAGCACCGTCGGACGCAGCTGGGCGAGACGTCCGGCCGCGCCCTCGGGCGCATAGTCCTGGCCGCAGCCCGACCACAGGGCGCCGAGCGATGCGGTCGCGAGGAACGCGATCACCGTCTCCGGGATGTCGGGCAGGTAGGCGGCGACGACGTCGCCGCGACCGACGCCGGCCTCCGACAGCGTCTTCGCGACGGCGCCGACCAGCCCGGGAAGGTCGGCCCACGCGATCTCCGTGCGAGTGCCGTCTTCACTGAGACCGACGATCGCGGCGCCGTCCTGCCCCGCGTGGGCGAGGACCACGTCGACGTAGTTGAGCTCGACGTTCGGGAACCACCTGGCGCCCGGCATCGCCGCGTCGGCGAGTACCGCGTCCTCACCGTCGGCCAACTGCGACGCGGCGACCGAGTCGAGCTCGAAGTAGTCCCACACGGCGCGCCAGAATCCGGGGACGTCGGCGACCGACTGCTCCCACAACGCCGAGTAGTCGGTGAGATCGCGGCCGACACGCTCTCCGTAGACAGCCGCGAACCGGGACATACGCGAGTCGGTCACCGGCCGAGTCCCAGGAACTCGATGGACTTCTCGCGCATCTCCACTTTTCGAACCTTGCCGGTCACCGTCATCGGGAACTCTTCCACCACGTGGACGTACTTCGGGATCTTGTGCCGCGAGATGTGACCCGACGCGAACTCGCGCACGGCGTCGGCGTCCAGGTCCGGCGCACCGTCCCGGAGCCGGATCCACGCCATCAGCTCCTCGCCGTAGTGCGCGTCCGGAACGCCGACCACCTGGGCGTCCAGAATGTCCGGGTGGGTGTAGAGGAACTCCTCGATCTCGCGCGGATAAATGTTCTCGCCGCCGCGGATCACCATGTCCTTGATGCGACCGGTGATCCGGACGTAACCGTTGTCGCCCATCACGCCGAGGTCGCCCGTGCGCATCCATCCGTGCTCGTCGATCGCGTCGGCGGTCTTGTCCGGTTCGTTCCAGTAGCCCTGCATCACCGAGTACCCGCGGGTGCAGAACTCTCCGGTCTCGCCGCGCGGAAGCACCTCCCGAGTGATCGGGTCGACGATCTTGATCTCCAGATGCGGCCCGACCCGTCCGACGGTCCCGACCCGCAGATCCAGTTCGTCATCGGAGCGGGTCTGCGTCGAGACCGGACTCGTCTCGGTCATGCCGTAACAGATCGACACCTCCGACATGTTCATCTCGCCGATCACCCGGCGCATCACCGCCTCCGGGCACGGCGATCCGGCCATGATCCCCGTCCGCAACGACGACAAGTCGTAGGAAGCACTTGGCTCCGCCGGCCCGCTCGCTCCGCTCCCGGCGCCGGAGTCGAGAAGCGCGAGCTCCGCGATGAACATCGTCGGCACCCCGTAGAGGCTGGTGCAGCGGTACTTCTCGACGGCCGCGAGCGCTGTCGCCGGGTCGAACGCCGGACCCGGGATCACCATCGCCGAACCGTGCGAGATCGCCGCCAGGTTCCCCATCACCATGCCGAAGCAGTGGTAGAACGGCACCGGCAGACAGATCCGGTCGGCCTCGGTGTAGTTCACCAGCTCCCCCACGAGGAAACCGTTGTTGCCGATGTTGGCGTGCGACAGCGTGACACCCTTCGGCGACCCCGTGGTGCCGGACGTGTACTGAATGTTGATCGCGTCGTCTGCATGCAGACCGGCCGCGATCTCGTCAACGGCCGCGAGCTCCTCGGCCGTCGGCTCGGTGAGCAACGACGCGAACTCGTCCGACTCGAACAGCACCACCTGGCGGAGCCCGGGGACCTGATCGCGAACGTCGTCGAGCATGACGGCGTACTCGGAGTCCCGGAACTTCTCCGCGGCGAGCACCACCGTCGTCCCCGACTGCCCGAGCACGTAGGCGAGCTCGTGCCTGCGGTACGCGGGATTGATCACGACCAGGACCGCGCCGATCTCGGCGGCCGCGAACTGCGTGAGCACCCACTCGAACCGGTTCGGCGACCACAGGCCCACGCGGTCGCCCGCGGCCACCCCGAGTCGCAGCAGCCCGGCGGCCAGCGCTCGAACGTCCCGACGGAACTCGGTGTACGTCCACTGCCGGTCGACGGTCGCGTCGATCAACGCGATCGAATCACCGAAGGCGTCCGTCGTCGAGGCGAGAGTCGCCCCGATCGTGCCGGTCAGCAGCGCGGGCGCGGCCGCCCCGCGCGCCTACGAGGCGTTCTCTGAGTACGGAGGCTACACCCAGGGTTTAAACAGAATCGGAGAAGAGAACTGATTTAA
>JASLJL010000198.1 GCA_030152405.1 Gordonia sp. (in: high G+C Gram-positive bacteria)
ACCCAGTCGAATGCGGCCTTCTCGTCCTCAGCGACGTGATGGATGTTTCCCCACCGCGCTTGATTGTGGGCACTGCCGAGATCCTCGGCCGAGATCTCCTCACCGGTCGTCTGCTTGATGACGTCCGGGCCGGTGACGAACATGTAGCTCTTGTCCTCGACCGCGACGAGGATGTCGGTGTTGGCCGGGGTGTACACGGCGCCGCCCGCGCACTTGCCGAGGATCACTGAGATCTGCGGCGACAGACCCGACAGCAGATCGTTGCGTCGACCCATCTCCGCATACCAGGCCAGCGACGTCACCGCGTCCTGGATGCGTGCGCCCGCCGAGTCGTTGATGCCGACCATCGGGCAGCCGAGCTTGCCCGCCCACTCCATCAGCCCGGCGACCTTGCGGCCGAAGATCTCGCCGACGGTGCCGCCCATGACGGTCTGATCGTGGCTGAACGCCGCGACCGGACGTCCGTTCACCAGGCCGTGGCCGGTGACCACGCCGTCGCCGTATCCCGTCTCAGAGGAACCCGGCGTCTTCGCGAGCGCACCGACCTCGACGAACGTGCCCGGGTCGAACAGCATCTCCAGCCGAGCGCGCGGCGAGAAGATGCCTTTCTTCGCACGCTTCGCGACGGCAGCCTCGCCGCCCGGTTCCTTCGCGAGCTCGAGCTTCTCGCGCAGGTCAGCGAGCTTTCCGGCAGTCGTGTCGGTCACGGGTTCTCCAGTTCTACTTGTCAGCGCTCAGGTCGGCGACGCGGCGAGCCAGATCGGCCGCGACCTTCGCCACGTGCGGCTCGTCGACGATACCCAGGTGATCGCCGCCGATGTGCAGGATCTCCAGGTCGTCGACGACCTCGCTCCACCGACCGTCCTCGTCGATCACGGCCCACTGCGGTTCCAGTTCGATCGCGCCGTCGTGCATCTTGTCGGCGCGGTACAGGACCACCTTGCCGTCGTACGGGGTCGGATCGATGTTCGTCAGCACCCGGTTGTCGATGAACGACGTCCGCTGATGCTCGATGATGCCGCCCGGGATCTTCTGATCGGACATCGACATCATCTCGAGGATGATCGCGAACTGCTCGTTGTCGTCGGCGGCCATCAGACGATCCATCGGGATCGGGATGTTCTCGTCCAGACCGTAGGTGCGGACCGCGAAGTCCTTCCAGCGTTCCAGGCGGGCGCGCTTGTTCTCCGGGGTGTCGGCGACGTCCTCGCGGGGACGGACCACGTCGATGAGGCCGACGAACGCGACCTCCTCGCCCTGTTCGATCAGCATCTGCGCGGCGCCGTAGGCGAGCGCTCCGCCGAGCGACCATCCGACGAGCACGTAGGGACCGTGCGGCTGCACTTCACGCAGCTTCGGCAGGTACTGCGTGACGCGCTCCTCGATGGTGCCTTCGACGCGGTCGAAGCCGATCACCGGGAGATCGTCGGGCAGACGCTTCACCAGCGCCTCGTACGCCGACGTGTTGCCGCCCGCCGGGTGGAACACGAGCATCGGCGTCGGATCGCCCGCGGTCGTGTCGAACGTGTGCTGGCGCTCTCCGTCGCGGGTCGGGACCTGCAGGTAGCGGACGAATCCATCGATGTCGGCCGCGTCGTCCATCTGCTGACGGACGTAATCAGACATCTCTTCGATTGTCTCCGAGTCGAGGATGTCCTCGATGTCGACCTCGCCGCCGGTCCGCTCATTCAGGCGGTCCGTCAACTTCTGCGCCGTCTCCTCGTCGAGCACCGGCAGCTTGTTGAAGACGCCGCCCGCGGACTTGCCCGTCACCACGGCGTACGCGCCGAACGTGAGACGCTCGGCCGCATCGCGCGGCGGGACGTCGGTGCCCGCGGCCTCCGCCGCGGCCGCCTGGTCGTGGATGTCGACGGGGTCGGGCGCCCGGGTGTCGGTCTGTGTGGTCGACTCGGGCGCGTCCGTCACCGGGTTTCGACTCGGTTCCTCGCTAGCGCTCGCAACCGGCTCAACCTGCTCCGATGGAGTCGGAGCTTGCTGCTCCTCCTGCATCGCCGCATCGATGTAAGCGTTGAGAGCGGCGGTGTCGAGCTCGCCGCCGTCGGTGGTGCGCGAGGTCAGCTCGTCGAGCTGATCTCGGTGACTGACCGCGAAGGCGACGAACTTCTCCACGTCGGCGAGATTCGCCTGACGCATCGCCTGCAGCTGGAGCTGCGGGATGTCGAACTCGTACTCCACCCGGTTCTTGATGCGCACGGCCATCAGCGAGTCGAGACCGAGTTCGATCAGCGCGATCTCCCGCGGCAGATCCTCCGGGTCGTAGCCCATCGACTCGCCGACGATCACCGCGAGACGGTCGCCGACGGTCTCACCCGACTCCGGGTTCCACTTGGCGCCCGCACCGAAGTCCTCGACGATCTCGTCTTCGGTGACGACGCTTCCCGACTCCGCTCCGGGATCGGCTGCGGCGACCTCGGGGACGCTCGACTCCGTTCGAAGAGCGGAGGGAGCGGTTCCTGTGACGGCCGCGGAGAACAACAGGGCGTGCCCGCCCGCCGCATCGGCGTGAACGGTGATCGCACCGCCGCCGGGATGGGCGGTGAAGGTGGTGGTGACCGTTCCCGACGTGGGGATCGGCCGCACCGATTCGGTGGCACCGACGACCGCAGCCGACCCGAGGACCTGCTTGGCGGCCGCCAGGACCAGTTCACGCGGGTCGGTGACCGCCGCGGCGTTGACCTCCCACGCATGACGGCCGTCGGGCAGGCCGACGTGCGACCCCGGCACCGTGCCGGCACCTGAACCGCTCGCCAACACCGCGGTGAGCCAGTACGGCTTCCGTTCGAATCGGGTCCGCGGGATGTCCGCGAACTTCAGGTCCGGGCCGCTGCCGAAGAGTGCCGCGACATCCACCGGGTGGCCGTGGACGTACAGCTTCATGAGCGCGTTGACGAGGCCGTAGCTCTCGTCCTCCTTGCGACGCAACGTCTCGATGAGCTCGGCGTCGAGGACGCCTGCGCCGAACGTGGTCGCGGCGACCGAGATGAGGACCGCCGGATTCGGCGACAGCTCGATGAACGTGCGGTGCCCGTTCTCCACCGACTTCGCGATCGCCTGGGCGAACCACACGCTGTGCCGCAGCCCCTTGAGGAAGTACTCGATGGTGTGGACCGGCTCGTTGCCCGGCCGGTAGAACACCTCGCGGTCGACGGAACTGTAGAAGCCCACCTGCGGGCGCAGCGGCTCGATGCCGGTCAGCTCGTAGGCGAGCTCCCCGAGCAGCGGATCCATCTGCGACGTGTGGCTGGCGCCCTTGGTCTGCAGCTTGCGGCCGAGCTTGCCCTCGGCCTCCGCGCGGGCGACGATCGCGTCGACCTGCGGTCCGGGGCCGCCGATGACCGTGTGCGTCGGCGCCGCGTAGACGCAGATCTCCAAGTCCGGGAAGTCGACGAGGACGTCGTTGATGTCGTCGGCGCTGTACTCGACGAGCGCCATGAAGCGGACGTCGTCGCCGGTCAGCATCGACTCGCCCTCGCCCATGAGGCGCGACCGCTGGCAGATCACGCGGGTGGCGTCCTCCAGCGTCAGGCCGCCGCTGATGTACGCGGCCGACGCCTCGCCCATCGAGTGCGGAACCAGGACGCCGGGCTCGGCACCGTAGTGACGCATGGTGTCGGCGAGCGCCACCTGGATCGTGTAGATGCCGATCTGCGAGGTCTCGATCTCGTACGTCTGCTCGTCGTCCAGGAAGATCTCGACCATCGAGTAGCCGAGTTCGTTCTGGATGATCGCGTCCACGCGGTCCGCGTACTTCGCGAACACCGGGTTCTCGGTGTAGAGCTGCTTGGCCATCTTGCGGTGCTGCGAGCCGAAGCCCGACAGCAGCCACACTGCGGAGGCCGCGTCGGGGGCGTCGCAGGTGTAGACGAACGGCAGCGCTTTGCCCTCGGCGACGGCGCGGACGCCCTTCACCGCGTCCTCATGGGTGCGAGCCATCACGACCGAGCGCGTGCGCCCGTGGTTGCGGTGTGCGAGCGCGCGCCCGATGTCGGCGAGCGGCGTCGCGCCCGCATCGGCCTCCAGCCACTCCAGCAGATCCGCCGCCGACTTGCGCCGACGCGACGCGAGGAATCCGGAGATCACCAGCGGGACCACGGCGCCCGGCACCGCTGCCGGCGCGAAACCTGCGGCGGGATCGACCTCGACGACCGGAGCCGCGTCCGTCTTCTTCGGCGCCTGTGCCGCCAGGACGGCCCGTTCGGCCTCGGTCAGGAAGTCCTCATCGTCGTCGTACGCGTCGGCGACGACCGGCTCGGCCGCCACCGGGGCGGGAGCGTCGACGGTCTCGACGAGATCGGTCGGCAGCACCTCGCGCACGACGACGTGTGCGTTCGTTCCGCCGAAGCCGAATCCGGAGACGCCGGAGATCGCGTGGCCCGAGTACCGCGGCCAGGCCGTCGTCTCGGTGATCACACGCAGGTTGGTGGCCTCGAACTGGATGTACGGGTTCGGGCCGACGTAGTTCTTCGACGCGGGGAGCACGTCGTTCTGCAGCGACAGGACCACCTTGGCGAGGGCGCCCGCACCGGCCGCCGACTCCATGTGACCGAAGTTGGTCTTCGCCGAACCGAGCAGCATCGGGGCGAGCGGGTCGCGTCCACGACCCACCACGCGACCGAGGGCGTCGGCCTCGATGGGATCGCCGAGCACCGTGCCGGTGCCGTGCGCCTCCACGTAGTCGACGGTGCGGGGATCGATCGCGGCGTCGGCGTACGCCGAGCGCAGGACCTCCACCTGAGCTTCCGGGTTGGGCGCGAAGATGCCGTTGGAGCGGCCGTCGGAGTTGACCGCCGAACCCGCGATGACGGCGAGCACGGTGTCCCCGTCGCGGCGGGCGTCGGCCATCCGCTTGAGGACGAACACACCGCCGCCCTCGGAGCGGATCATGCCGTCGGCGTCCGAGGAGAACGCCTTGATGCGGCCGTTGGGGGCCATCGCGCCGATCTGGTCGAAGCCCAGCGTGGCGGCCGGCGTGATCAGCATGTTCACTCCGCCCGCGATGACGACGTCGGAGTCGCCGTTCCGCAGACTGCGCACACCCTCGTGGATCGCGACCAGCGACGACGAACACGCCGTGTCGAGTGCGATCGACGGGCCGTGGAAGTCGAAGAAGTAGGAGACGCGGTTGGCGATGATCGACGTCGCGGTTCCGGTCAACGCGTAGGCTGCGGTCTCACTCGCGCCCTCGCCGAGGCCCATCGTCGCGAGCAGCTGGTAGTCGTTGGTGGACGTGCCCATGAAGACGCCGACCTGTCCGCCGCGCAGGTCAGACGGCGGGATGTGCGCGTGCTCGAGCGCCTCCCACGTGAGTTCCAGCGCCAGCCGCTGCTGCGGGTCGACCATCTCGACCTCGCGCGGGCTCATCTGGAAGAAGTCGGCGTCGAAGCCCTTGACGTCGTCGAGGTAGCCGCCCTGGACGTTGCCGTTCTCGATGGCCTCCGCCAGACGCGGATCGGCTTTGAACTCGGTCCACCGGTCGTCGGGGAGATCGGAGATGCCGTCGGCGCCGTCGATCAGCGCCTGCCACGTCGTCTCCGGGGTGTATCCCGCGCCAGGGTAGCGGGTGGAGAGTCCGACGATCGCGATGTCATCGGCGCTGTCGCGCTCGCGCTCCCAGAAGCGGTCACTGTCGACGTCCAGATCGGCGTCCGGATCGCCCTCGATGATGCGCTTGGACAGCGACGCGATCGTCGGGTGCGTGTAGACGACGGTGGCCGTGAGGATGATGCCCGTTCGGTCCTCGACGTCGGCGGCCAGCGCCACCGCGTCTCGGGACGACAGCCCGAACTCCTCCATCGGACGGTCGACGGAGATGTTGTCGACCGGCTGCCCGGTTGCCTGTGCGACCCAGCCGCGCAGCCAGTCCTGCAGTTCTTCGACGGTCATGTCGCCCACGGTCTCGCCTGCGGTGTCGCCATGATTCTCGGGTGTTGTGTTCTCAGACATCGTTCACCAGCCTACTGATCGGTTCGATCGTTGATAGCACGCAAGCCCGGCACGCCTCGCAAGGGGCGTGCCGGGCTCGCATCGGGAGGTTCTTCTAGGCGGCGTCCGCCGCCTATTCGCCTGCGTCCGGGAACGCGGTCTGCTGGTATCCACCGCGCAGAGTTCCGTCGACGTACGCGGCTTTCGTCGCGCGCCGGGCGATCTTGCCGCTCGACGTGCGGGGGATGGACCCGGCGGGCACCAGCAGCAGATCGCGGACCATCACGCCGTGGCGGCCTGCGATCGCGGCGCGGACCGTGTCGGCCACTTCCTGCGGATCGGTCCGACGGCCGGGGCCGCGCTCGGCGACCACCACGAGCTGCTCCGACGCGTCGTCGGCGTCGTACGTGAGACCGCTGTGGCCCTGCTCGAACACCTCTCCGGGCAGCTGGTTGGCGGGCACCGCGAACGCGGCGACGAAGCCGGGGCGCAGCGCGGGGCTCGCCTCCTGCGCGCTGAACTCGAGGTCCTGCGGGT
>JASLJL010000249.1 GCA_030152405.1 Gordonia sp. (in: high G+C Gram-positive bacteria)
GGACCGCGACGTCGGCGCGGCGCCCGACTCCGGGGCGACGACTCCGAGAACGAGTGCCGTCGAGGCGACGACCGAGGCCGCGGCCAGTGCTCCGCGGCGAACACGTACAGCGTTCATCAGCGCTGCTTCCTTTCCATACGACACACCAGTGGTCACACTGATCACTTGCGTAACAGTGAACCAGTAGTCGAGGGTCGCTGTCGAACGGGGAACTCTCCGTGGGCGCAAATCGTTAACCCGCTGTGACCAGAACATCCGATTCCGCTGAACCCGCCGAGGGCCGTGGCCCGTTCTCGCGCCTCGGAGCCAAGTACCAGCACCTGCGGCACAACCATCGGTACGGATTCGTGCTGCGGTACGTGACGATCACCGTCGGCCTGCTCGTCACGGCGGCAGGCGTCGTGGCCATCCCCTACCCCGGCCCGGGCTGGGCGATCGTGTTCCTCGGGCTGCTGATCCTGTCACAGGAGTTCGAGTGGGCGGCCCGGCTGCGGCGATGGATCATGGACCGCCTCAACGCGTTCTACCGCCGATACATCGACGGCAATCGGGTGGCGCAGGTGATCCTCGCGATCGCGACGTGCGCGATCGTCCTCGCGACGCTATGGGCCACCAACGCACTCGACATGGCTGCGGGGTGGGTCGGCATCGACGAGCCCTGGCTCGAGTCGCCGATCTTCTGACGCCGGACCCGGTCGACCGAACTACTCGACGAGATGCCGCGTGAGATGAAGGATCCCGTTCTCGTCGTCGATGTCCGGGCCGACCACCGCGGCGAGGGCCGCCTCGGCGTCGGCGACGTCGAGCCCAGACCCGATGACGACGAGCGACGTCGACGGCTGTTCACCGCCCCACGGACGTCGCGTCACCCGGACGACACCGCCCACCGCCTGAATAACGTACGCCTGGTCACCGTGCCCCGGCGCGTCGATGAACACGGTCCCCTTGATTCGATACGCACCGGCCGGAGGACGTTCCAGCAGTCGCGCGAGCCTTCGTGGATCCACGGCGCCCACCCGGTCGAGAGCGGCGGATTCGAAGCCGGCGTGCAGGTGCTCGTGATGATGACCGTCGCCGTGCTCCCGCAGCAGCTCGTCCAGTGCCAATTGGCGGGGCCCGTCGTCCGCCGGACGGTCGGGCGCGTCGTCGAACAGCAGCGCCGGGTCGACGGCGGCGTCCGAGACCGTCACCAGCGACGCAGTCGAGTTGACCGCTCGGACCGCCGTGACGACGTCGGTCAGAACCTGCGACGACACCGCGTCCGCCTTGTTGACGACCACCAGGTCGGCGACCGCAACGTGACCGCCGACCATGGGATGCGCGTCGACCGTGGCGAGGAACTCCGTGGAGTCGACGACGTAGACCAGACCTCCGTACGAGGCCGTCTCCGACCGAGCGGCGAGAACAAGGCGGATCAGGGCCGGAGGCTCGGCGATTCCGCTCGCCTCGATGAGGATCGCGTCGAGGCCGGCTTCGGGAGAGGTCAGTCCGGCGATCGCGTCCCCCAGTCCGTCGGCGTCGGTGGTGCAGCACATGCATCCACCCGGCAGACTCACCGTTCCGCCCGCCGCACCGGACACCAGAAGCGAATCGATGTCGACCGCCCCGAAGTCGTTGACGAGAACACCGATGCGCCGCCCGTCCGCATTACGGAGAACATGGTTGAGGAGCGTCGTCTTTCCGGCGCCGAGGAATCCGGCGAGAATCACGACTGGCACATGACGTCCGACGGTCAATTCGCGCACTCCTCGCACAGGACGGCGAGATCTCTCCCGTCCCGGTCGGGATGATTCGCGACATTCGCGGTCGGCGAGCCGCATTCGACACACCGGCCGATCACCGACGGCGCGCCGAAGTCGACCGACATCCGCTTGTCGAAGACGTACAGGGAGCCCTCCCACAAGCCGGAGTCGGCGAATCGCTCTCCGTATCGGACGATTCCACCGTCGAGTTGATAGACGTCGGTGAATCCCCTATTCCGCATCAGTGCGGTGAGTACTTCACACCGCACTCCACCGGTGCAGTACGTGACGACGGGCTTGTCTTTCAAATGATCCAGCGCACCGCTCTCGAGAAGCGGAATGAAATCGCGGGTCGTCTCCACCTCTGGAACAATCGCATCCCGGAATCGACCGATCTGCGCTTCGATGGTGTTGCGGCCGTCCAGGAATGCGACATCGGCGCCACGGCGTTCGACGAGCTCGTGCAGTTCGTCCGGCGAGAGGTGCGTGCCGCCGCCGACGACTCCGTCGGAGTCGACGACGATCTCGTCGGGTGCACCGAAGGTGACGATCTCTGGTCGGGTCTTGACCGAGAGACGCGGGAAGTCGTCACCGACGCCGTCCGACCATTTGATGTCGGCGCTCTTGAACGCCGGGTACCCTCGAGTCGCTTTGACGTAGCGCTTGACATCGCGGATGTCTCCACCGACTGTTGCATTGATCCCGTGGGATGACACGATGATTCTGCCGCGCAGGCCGAGAGCTGAGCACACGGACTGCTGCCAGAGGCTGATCGCCTCCGGATCAGGCAGCGGCGTGAAGACGTAGAACAACACGATTTTGGGAGTCGCCACAGTGCAAGGGTACGGATCCCGCGGCGCGGCCGTCAGCGTCGCCCTCCTCGGAACACTCGTGATCGTGCTCTCCGGCTGTGGCCTCCTCGACGAAGGCGCGAGTCCGAACCGGATCGTCATCCCGACCACCGACGAGTTATCGACCGAGACCAAGCCGTCGACGATCTCCGCGACCTCCGGCACTCGCACGACCGACAACTCGATTCCGTCCGAGTGGAGCTACGAGCGGGTGATCAACGCGGCTCCGCGGGTAAGCAATTCGGATTTCCAAGAAGGTGCGACCACCGAGGACGGCAATCGCGAAGA
>JASLJL010000259.1 GCA_030152405.1 Gordonia sp. (in: high G+C Gram-positive bacteria)
GTGAGCGATAGCCCCTGTACCCAGGGGCTATCGAAACGGCCGCCGATTGCGGATACTTCTACGATGACCGCACCACGTCGGACGTTCCTCGCACTGCTCGCGATCGTCGTCACCGCGACGGGATTCATCGTTGCGCCGCCCGCGCCCAGCGCCGCAGCCGGGTGGCGCTACACGCTGGTCGCTTTCAGCAATGCCACCGACCGCGCGATGGACGTCTACGAGTCGTCCGATGCCACCGACTTCAGCGTCGTCGAGAAGGGCGCGTACCGCCCGCCCACCGGGCGCGTCCGCGACGCAAGCATCTTCCGCAGCGCGGGCGGCGTCTATTACGTCACTTACACGACCGCGAACGGCGCGAACATCGGCTTCGCGCGCAGCGCCGACCGTGTGCATTGGACGAAGATGTCCGACTATCCGGTCCCGTTCTGCTGCTTCCTGATGCCCGGAACCGGCGACGGCCACGCCTCGATCCCCGGGTTCGGCAGCTCGGGCGGCCTCCTCCGCAGTGTGCCGTCGCTCTCGCCGTTCACGACCAAGGCCTGGGCGCCGGAGTGGTTCGTCGACAACGGACGGGTCAGCGTCATCCTCTCGTTGTCGACGGGTGGAGGGTTTGTACCGTACGTGATGACCGCGATCGACTCGTCATTTCGACTCTGGAGCCCGCCGGTGCCGCTGGCCGGCATCGGCGCCGACCACATCGACACCACCGTGGTGAAGGTCGGATCGAGGTATCACGCGTTCACCAAGAACGAGACCGGGAAATTCGTTCAGCACGCGATCGCGTCGTCTCTGACGGGGCCGTATCGTTTCGTCACCCCGGGGAACTGGGGGACGTACGTGGAGGGGCCCGCCGTCACCCGACTTCCGAGCGGCGCCTGGCGGATCTACCTCGACGCCTACACCCGCGGCCGGTATCTGTACTCCGACAGCACCGACGGTCTCGCCACCTGGTCGCCGGTCCGTGAACTGCCTGGGCTGTCCGGGAAGGTCCGTCACATCGGCATCACGCGCGAAGCCGCGTAGGGCAGCCGCCGCGGCTCAGACGTCTCCGTGCGCGACGAGCCAGTTCAGAAACGGAGTGGTCTCACGCCAGTGGGCTCGGACCAGGTCGGCGAGCCCCGACGTGTGGATCACCTCGTCGAACCCGTAGTCGCGCATCACCGTCATGGTCTTGTGACGAAGCAACTCGATCCGCGGATGCTCCTTGTCCCAGCCCCGTGGCGCGGTCTTGAGGACGTCGCCGCCGAACACCCACCCGTCCGATTCGAGCGTGGCGACGATCTTCTCCAGTTCGCGCCCGTGGCGGTCGTGGTCGATCGACTTCCGGATCGCGGCGAGACGCGTCGAACTGGCCTCGTAAAAGCCTGCTCCCACCCGGACGCCCGGCGCGCCGATCTGCACGTAGTAGCCGGTCGCGGGGGAGACGGCTACGTATGCACCCTGGTGAGTCTTGTACGGCGACTTGTCTTTCGAGAAGCGCACATCGCGGTTCGGTCGGAAGATCTTCGCGGCGCCGAACTCGTCGGCTAGTTCCTCCGTCAACGCCGCCATCGGTTCGGCGACGGCAGTCCGATAGGTGTCGCGATGTGCGTCCCAATACGACTTCGAGTTGTCGAGTTCGAGGTCGTCGTAGAAGTCGAGGGCTGCCTCGGGGAATCCGGTGAACGGCATGTGTTCACGTTACCGTCGCGCACTGAGTACTCTCCCCGAGTGCACGCTCGCAAGGGGTTCGCCGCGTGCGGTGAAGCGTTCAGCTACGAGCAGGGCGCGGTGCTCGTCTGCCCGATGTGCGGACACGAGTACACCGCAGCGGACGGATCGTCAGACGACGGAGATCCTACGACCGAGATCCCCAAGGTCAAGGGCGGCGGTGGCGGCGTCATCAAGGTCGGAACGAAGGTCCGCGGCATCCGGTTGATCACCGATGGCGTCGGCGACCACGACATCGACGCGAGCGTTCCCGGTTTCGGGAGGATGCAGCTCAAGTCGAGCGTCGTCAAGAAGGTCTAGACGGCGAACGAACCGCGTGCGTTAGAAGAACTCGGGATCGATCGTGAGGACGACGAACAGATCGTCGTCCAGCTCAGCCGTCGGTGAACCTTCCGGCACGGAGGTCAACATGGTGTACGCCGCTCTGCCGCCGTCGGGGCGGTGTCGGTTCCGGTGACCTTGGGCGTCCGCTCCGAATCCGGGTGCCACGACAGGATCACGTCGAGAGGCTGCGTCGGATCGCCGTCCTCCGGTGCCCACCGGGCGGACCAGCCGTCGAACCGCAGCAATTCGAGTTCGCGATCCCACATGACCGGCGTCGGGGGAGCGAAGCGATCGTCGTGGCGTGCGGGCGCCGCCCGAAGTGTGCCGTCGATGCAGCTGCCCGCTTCAGGGATCGTTCCGCAACAGGCGTACTCCCAAGTCGATAGGAACGCGTAGACGATTCGGTCCTCCGGCATGTCGAGGGCAGCCTCGGGGAATCCGGTGAACGGCATTCGACAAGGCTACCGCCGGAAAACCCGGTGTCGTAACGTCGAGACAGTGAAGCGTGTGTCGGTCGTCGGCTGTTCCGGTTCGGGCAAGTCGACGCTCGCTGCGTCACTATCGCCGCTGCTCGGTGCACCGCATGTGGAGTTGGACGAGCTTCACTGGGGGCCTGACTGGACGCCCGCGACGTCCGTCGAACTCGCCGAGCGAGTCGCGGCGGCGACGGCGGCCGACACCTGGGTGATCGACGGGAACTATCAGAGCGTGGTCGGCCGCCTCGTGTGGGAACGCGCGGACACCGTCATCTGGATCGACCCGCCGCGGTGGCGAGTGATGTGGCAATCGGTCACCCGGACCGTCCGACGCGCGGCCGGCGGGCACGAGCTGTGGAACGGCAATCGTGAAGGGTGGGGCGGACTCGCGTTCTGGCGAGGCGACGAGTCCATCGTCTATTGGGCCT
>JASLJL010000312.1 GCA_030152405.1 Gordonia sp. (in: high G+C Gram-positive bacteria)
GTCCGTCGGGAACGCCTGCGGCATCACCGCCACCACTCCCCCGTCGGACGACATGACGGCCGACGCCGCGTCGGCGTCCGACGCCGGAACGATCACCTGCAGCATGCCGGGAGCGCCGTCACCGAAGGAGTCCTGAACCCACTCGTAGCCCTGCCGAGCACTCGCGTCGTCCGGCAACACCTTGATCGACGGCATCGCAGTGGTCAACGACAACGCCGGGATCGCCAATGCGATCAGCAGGACGAGCGCGGCGCCACCCCAGCGGAGGGGCCGCCGCCACAGTTCCTGCGCCCATCGCTCGAAGACCGGCGATCGGTGCCGGTCGAGCTTCGCCCACGGCAACGCGAGACGGTTGACGCGCCCGCCGAGCTTGGCCAGCACCAGCGGGAGCAGAGTCAACGTCGCGGCGAGAACGAAGACCACCGAGATCATCACGCCGCCCGCCATCGATCGGAACGACGGCGAGGGGACGAGCATGACCGCCGACAGCGACACGAGCACGGTGACGCCTGACAACAGCACCGCTTTACCCGCGGTGTCCATCGTCCGCGCGATCGCGTCCGTGGTCGACACCCCGCCCGACGCGAGAGCCGCTCGGAAACGGACGACCAGGAACAGCGCGTAATCGATGCCGAGTGCCAACGCGAACATCATCGCGAAGTTCATCGCCCAGATCGACACCGGGACGACGAAGTTCACCAGCACCAGGACTCCGGCGGCCGAGACCAGCCCGGCGAGCGTCAACAGCAGAGGCAGCCCGGCCGCGACCACGGCGCCGAATGCGATCACCAGGATGAGCAGCGTCACGGGCCACGAGATCATCTCGGATGTCAGCATCGCGTCGAGGTTCGCGGCGTTGAAATCCGACCAGAGCACCGACGCACCCGTGGCCGCGACGGAGATCGACGACGTCGACATGGCCTGCAAGTCGGGGGTGAGCGCGGTCGCGGCCCTGACCATGTCGTCCGTGCTCGCTCCGGCTCCGCCGATGACGATCGCAGTGTGCCCGTCCGGCGACAGCGTCGCACCGGCGACCGGGCGCAGAACCTCGCCGATCCGGTCGTCGACACGCAGTCGTTCGACGACCCGGTCGATCACCTGCCTCCCGCCGCCGGTGTCCAGCGGCTGGTCCGAGTGAACGACCACCTGGATCGCCGACGACGCGTTGCCGCCGAAGTGACCGACCGCGAGTTCCCGCACTCGAACCGAGTCTGATCCGTTCGCCTGCCACCCCGCTCCCGACAGGTTGTTCTCGACCATCGGGGCGAAGGCGCCGAGCACCACGATCAGCAGCACCCAGCTCCACGTGACGACGCGTCCGTGGGCCGCGACCCAGACGCCGAGTGCACCGAGGCGACCGCGATGCCGTCCGTCGTCCACGCCTCTCGACGTCATGTCCGTTGTAGTCATTCATCTCTCCTTATCCCCCCAGGGGGTTATGTGGAGCGAAGCTAGCATCCCCCCAGGGGGTTATGCAATACTGGACGGAGCCCGTCAGTCACCCCCGAGCGGAGGAGCCGAGAAATGACCGCCTTCACCATGACCACAAGAGTCGCCGCGCAGTACGACCAGACGGTCACGCGCGTTCGCGAAGCGCTCGCCGACGCCGGGTTCGGCGTCCTCACCGAGATCGACATCAAGGCGACACTGAAGACCAAACTCGACGTCGACGTGGAGCCGAAGATCATCCTCGGGGCCTGCCGACCACAGCTGGCCCACCAGGCGCTCGCCGCCGATCCGCGCGTCGCCGCGCTACTCCCGTGCAACGTCGTCGTCTCCGCGGACGGACCGGACGGTTCGCTGGTCGAGATCATGGATCCATCCGTGATGGAGGACTTCACCGGCACCGCCGAGCTCGGCCCGATCGCCGCGGACGCTCGAGAGCGACTGTCCGGAGTGCTCGCCTCACTCGGCACGGAAGCCTGAGCCGTGCAACTTCCCGAGGACGACCTCAAACCGATCCTGACCCGCCTGCGCAGAGCGCACGGCCATCTCGCGAGTGTCATCCGCATGCTCGACGAGGGCGCCGAATGCGAGGACGCGCTCACCCAGTTGGCCGCGGTCGACAAGGCACTCCGCCGAAGCGGCTACACCATGGTCGCCACCGGACTGGAGCATTGCCTGATCACCGAAGGACCCGAGAACGTCGACAAGGAGAAGCTGGAGCGGCTGTTCCTGTCGTTCGCGTGACGGCCGGTCGTCCCCAGTCCGGCACGATCGGCCGCCTATGTGTCACCGTTGACCGGTGAGCACACCGACCGATCGCACGGCGCGCCGGCGGGACCGGCGCAAGGCCGAGATGATTCAGGCCGCCCTCGCCCTGTTGTCGACGCACGGCTACCACGGCATGCGGTTCGAGGACGTCGCCGAACGCGCCGACATCGCGAAGGCGAGTCTGTACTACTACTTCCCCAGCAAGGATCAGCTCGTCAGTGAAGCCCTGGGCAAGCTGACCGCCGACGTCGTGGACCGTCTGACCACGGCCCTGGAACCGCTCGCCGACGAATCGGCGACGGCGCGCTTCCGGGTCCTCGTCGACACCCAGCTCGACATCCTGACCGTCGACTACCCCGAGGTCGGGGCGATCTTCTCCTTCCCCGCCCCGTGGCCGACCGAGCACGCCACGGCGATCAAAGCGATGCGGCGCACCCACGACGCGATCTTCCGCGAGGTGGTCGACGCCGGAGTCGCAGACGGCGAGTTCACCACCGCCGACCCGGCGGTGGCCCTGCACTGCCTCCACGGGATGCTCAACCACGCCTCCCTGTGGCTCGACCCGACGTCCGACGACGACCGCCGCCAGCGGGACGCCGTCGTCGACGCGGCGCTTCGCCTCTTCGCCTGACCAGCCCTTCTCCCGAGAACACGCAGCCTTTTCGACCCTCGGGTTGATAAATTGGCATAGCGGTCGATACCCTCCGAAGGTGACTGCGAACAGCGACGTCGAGCCCTACTTCCACGCCCTCGGCGGCGGCCGCTATCGTGCGACGAATCGCGTGCAGGGCGCGTGGTCGCCGGACGAACAGCACATCGCGGCACCCCTGGGACTGCTCACGCACGTGGTCGAGACCGATCACGCGGCACGTCGAGGCGACCTCGTGATCAGCCGCCTGTCGTTCGACATTCTCGGAATCATGCCGGTCGGCGACGTCGAGCTCGCGACCGAAGTGATCCGCCCGGGCCGGACCATCGAACTCGTCGAGGGAACGCTCGCGTACGACGGTCGGGTGATCGTCCGCCTCCGCGCCTGGCTCACCACACCGTCGGACACCACCTCCGTCGCGGGTACCGGATTCGACCCGATCCCGCCGGTGGACGCGCACGATCCGTGGGACGCGTCGCAGATGTGGGGAGGCGGGTACATCGCATCAGCCGAGGTGCGACGGCTGCTCCGCGAACCGGGTCGAGGCACCGTCTGGGCACGATCGCCGCATCCCCTCGTCCACGGCGAGACCGTCCGACCGCTCGCCCACGCCGCCCGGATGTTCGACATCGCGAACGGCATGTCGGCACGCATGGACCCGACGGCGATCGCCTACCCGAATCTCGATCTCACCGCCCACGTCTTCCGGGAACCGAGCGGCGAATGGGTCGGCTTCGACACGTCGGTGTCGTTCGGCCCCAACGGAGTCGGTCTCACGTCCAGCGTCCTTCACGACGAGGACGGCCCGTTCGGGTCGCTCAACCAGTCGCTGACGCTCCGGCCTCGGTGACGCGGGTGGCCTCGATGGCGGCACGCGCGGCACGACGCCCGGCCCGAGTGGCGCCGAGCGTCGACGCGCTGCGTCCGTAGCCGACGAGGAACAGTCCGGGCTCGACGACCACGCTCACGTCGTCGTCGGCCATGACGACGCCGCCCGCACGATCACGGATGCCCAACGGAGCGAGATGCCCGAGGGCGGCACGGAAACCGGTGGCCCACAGGATCACGTCGACGGTTTCGTGAGTGCCGTCGGCGAACTCAACCCCGTCGTCGGTGAGTGCGGCGATGGGCCCCCGAGACACCAGCAGCCCGCGGTCCACGGCCTTCTTCAGCTCCGGCGTGCTCGGCAGTCCGGTCGCCGCGACCACGCTGAGCGGACGGAGCCCGGCGCGTGTGCGAGCGGCGACGCGGTTCTCGACGTCGAGGCCCCACTGCGTGTCGAAGGGCGTGTCGCGCCAGCGCGGCGGTGTGCGGGTGGACCACAGCGTGTCGACGCCGCGCTCATCGAGCATCATCACGAATTGGACGGCCGAGATCCCACCGCCGACCACCAGGACGCGGCGTCCGACGAAGTCCTCGGGCTCGGTGAAGTCACGAGTGGTCAATTGGCGTCCACCGAAGGCGCCCGGATACCACGGCACGTACGGATGATCCCAGGTCCCGGTCCCGGAGATCACCGCGTCGGCGCGATAGACGGCGATCGCGCCGCTCGGATTCTCGGCGGTCACCTCGAACCGCTCGGCCTGCTCATCGGTCCCCCGTGTCACCGACCGCACTCGCCAGGGACGGTCGACGTGCAGATCCTGTTCCTGTTCGTAGCGGCCGTAGTAGCGTTTCACCACTTCCCTGGCGGGCTCGGCCGGATCCGCGTCACCCAGGCTCGACCCCGGGAGGTCGTGCAGACCGTTGACGAGGTCGAAAGTCAGCGCATCCCATCGATGACTCCATGCGCCGCCGGGCGTGGGGTTCGCGTCGAGCACCTCGAAGTCGACACCCGACCGCAGTCCGGCGCGCTGGAGGAAGTGTGCCGCGGACAGCCCCGCCTGGCCGGCGCCGATCACGACGACTCGCCGATGACGCACTTCGATCTCGGGACTCTCAGACATGACCGGTCCAACACACGATCGCCGCCCGGTCTTCCCCGGAAGTCTCGTCGATCACATTCACTGGTGCATTAGTTGCACCCGTGCAATGATGCACTAGTGCAAGAAACACAGTGCTCCCTTCGCGAGCGACAACGAACCGACACGCTGCAGCGCATTCACGACGCAGCCGTCGAACTCGTGCGCGACGAGGGTTACGCGACCACGACAGTCAGCGCAGTGGCCGAACGCGCAGGAGTGTCCCGCCGCACGTTCTTCAACTACTACGCGACGAAAGAGGACGCCGTCCTCGGCCTGGGCGAGCCCGCCATCCCGCACGACGTGATCGACGAGATCCTCACCGGGCCCGATCAGATCGGCAAGGCCGCTCGTCTCGTCGGCGCAGTCGCCGCGAGTGTCCGGCACGTGCCCATGAAGTCCGCGGACCGACGAGAGCTCCTCGAAGCGGTCCCCGAACTCCGGGCTCGCGCTCGCACGCTCGCGATGACCGCGCAGGATCTCCTCGCCGACGCGATCAAGGAGCGCTACGACGGCGACGACGCCGAGCGCGCTTCGGCGCTGGCCATGCTCGGCGCCGCCGTCATCCGTTTCGCATACATCCACAACGACATCGACGTCCTCGACAATCCGGACTCTCCGGCCGTCGCCGACGCCATCGCCGTCTTCCGCACCACGATCAAGGACCTCACATGACCTCAACAGAGACACGGGCCGAACAGCCGCCCGAGACGACGCCTCAGGACGGCGCCGCGATGTCGCAGAAGAACATCGTCCTGCTGTTCATCGGGCTGATGATCACCATGCTGCTGGCAGCACTCAACCAGACCGTCCTCTCGACGGCGCTCCCGACCATCGTCGGCGAGCTGCACGGCGTGGACCAGATGACGTGGGTCATCACCTCCTACATCCTCGCGAGCACGATCGTCATGCCCGTGTACGGGCGCATCGGCGACCTCGTCGGCCGAAAGCCCGTGCTGCTCACGGCCATCCTGCTGTTCATCGCGGGCTCCATCGTGGGCGCCCTCGCAGGCAACATCGTCTGGCTGATCGTCGGACGCGTGATCCAGGGCCTCGGCGGCGGCGGACTGATGATCCTGTCGCAGGCGGCGATCGCCGACGTCGTCTCGCCGCGTGATCGCGGCCGCTACATGGGCTTCATGGGCGCGGTGTTCGCGGTCGCCTCCGTCGCCGGACCGCTTCTGGGCGGCTGGCTCACCGAGGGCCCCGGCTGGCGATGGGCGTTCTGGCTCAACCTGCCGCTCGGCGCGCTCGCGATCGCAGCGACGATCGTCTTCATGCGTCTGCCCAAGCCGCAGCACACCGAGCGTCCCAAGCTCGACTACGCGGGCATGACGCTCGTCGCCGCTGCGACGACCACACTGGTCCTGATGTGCACCTGGGGCGGTCACACCTACGACTGGGCGAGCCCGCAGATCATCGGCCTCGGCATCGC
>JASLJL010000338.1 GCA_030152405.1 Gordonia sp. (in: high G+C Gram-positive bacteria)
TCGATGCCGACGACTTCATCGACGCCGCCATAACGGTGTTCGCGGCGCACGGCGTTCGAGCGGTGACCCTCGCAGCAGTCGCCGACCGACTCGGTGCGACGAACGGGTCGATCTACTACCGGTTCCCCGACCGGGCCGCGCTGCTGCAGGCCGTCTGGCTGAGAACCACCGGGGAGTTCCGGCGAAGCTACCGAGAGATTCTCGGAGCACAGCCGACCGTCGACGAGGCGATCGACGCGTCGGCGTGGGTGGTCGAATGGTGTCGGGACAATCTCGCGAAGGCACAGGTTCTGCAGGCCGGAGCGCGAACATTCGACGTGGACGGCGAACCCGAACAGCAGTCAGACGCGGCGACGACCGAGGCCGAGCTGCGGGGCATCGTCGGAGCACTGACGGATCGGTCGGCCGCCACCGCCGACGAGATCGCATTCGCGATGATCGAGCTGCCACTGGCCGTCGTCCGGCGCCGCCTGCAGTCGGGAACCGCTCCCGGCGACCGCGAAATCACACTCGTCCGGGGTTTGGCCACGGCCGTTCTCGCACGCACGTGACCGAGTGGGCGCTCGTCAGTCGAGCAGACCGAGTGCGATCCCGTCCAGGATGTCGTGCTCGGAGACGACCATCTCCGTGATGCCCGCACGATCGGCGAAGTTCCTCGCCAGCTCTTGCGTGACGAGCGCGCCGCCGCCGATCACGTCGGCGCGCCCGGGATGCATCGGGCCGAGCGCGAGACGCTCGTCCCGGGTCATCGCCACGATCCGCGAACACAGCGAATGCAGGTCGGCGAGCCCGATGCGCGAGTGGTGGATGACGTCCGGATCGTAGTGATCGAGCCCGGCGTGGACGGCGGCGAACGTCGTCAGGGTGCCGGCCACGCCGACCCACGTTCGCGCATACGACACGTCCACCGCGTCGAATGCCTTCGCGAGTTCGTCACGGGCCGCGCTCACGGCGACGTCCCGCTCGTCGAGCGTCGGAGGGTCGGAATGCAGGGCACGTTCGGTGAGTCGCACGCAGCCGATGTTCGACGAGTACGCGCCGTGCACGCCCGTCGTCAGGTCGCCGACCACGACCTCGGTGCTGCCGCCGCCGAGATCGGTGACGACGAACGGGCCGTCGGCCCCGTCCAGGCCGCCGACGGCGCCGCGGAACGACAGTCTCGCCTCCTCGTCGCCGGAGATCACCTCGGCGACCGCCCCCGGCTGCACGCGCCCCAGAAGATCGGCCGTCATGGCGAAGAACTCGTCACGATTGCCGGCGTCGCGAGTCGCCGATGTCGCGACCATGCGCACTCTCTCGACCCCCGCGTCGAGCATCCGCTGCACGTAGCCGTCGAGTTCCACCCGCACTCGTTCGATGGCTTCGGCCGCGAACTCGCCGGTGGCGTCGACGCCCTGGCCGAGGCGGACCACCTTCATGTCACGGGCGACGTCGACGAGCGAACCGTCGGACGCGGGTTCGGCGATCAGCAGGCGCAGGGAGTTGGTGCCGCAGTCGACGGCGGCGACGCGGGTCGTCACGGGTTCTCAGCTGCGCTCGACGAGCTGGGCAGCGCGGGCCAGTCCGCGGGCACCGCGATGCCGCGGAGCTTCTCGTCGTCGGCGAGCATCGCGACCGCTTCGTCGCCGAACGGGTTGACGCCCGGGCCCTTCGCCAGCGAGTGAGCGACCAGCACGTGCAGACACTTCACCCGGTCGGGCATTCCACCGCCGGTGAAGTCGGTGCCCAACGACTCGATGGCGTCGCGCTCGGCCAGGTAGCTCTCCCCCGCCGCCTTGTACGCGGCGGCGAGTTCGGCGTCGTCGGCCAGCCGAGCCTGCATCTCGCGCATCACGCCACCCGACTCGAGGCGGCTGCACGCGCCGGTCAGACGCGGATCCGTCAAGTAGTAGAGCGTCGGGAAGGGCGTCCCGTCGGGCAGTCGCGGCGCGGTCTTCACCACTGCCGGCTGGCCGTCGGGGGTCCGATAGCTGATGTCGAGAACGCCTCGCGGTGTTCGGCCGAGTTGCTTCTCGACTGCTGCCAGGTCGTTGTCCGAGACGGTCACTTGCCCTCCGGCGGTGTGGACACCGCATCCCACATGTTCTGGTACCACGGGTTGGCGGCGCGCACGCGCTCCGCCTCGTCCGCGGCTTCTTGTTGTTCTCTGTTCGGCGCGATCACGACGACCTGCTTCTCGCCGCGTTTGACGTACTGAAGTCGGGCGCGCGCCTGCGCCTCGATGTACGCCGGGTCGTTCTGTTCAGTGACCTTCTTCTGAAGGTCGGCGACCTCCGCCGAGAGCTCGGAGTTCGACTCCTGCAGGCGGCTGAACTCCGCACGCTGAGACAGGTACGTCCGCAGCGGGACGGCCAGCGTCAACGCCAGGAAGACGACGACCAACGCGATGATCGCCGCGCGCTTCGGGTCGACCCGCGAGAACCGGCCCCGAGCCTTGGCCCGAGGGCCTGCAGTCGCACTTCTGGCAGGTGTCTTCTTCTCCCGTGACGGGTCGCCGCCCGCCCGTGGTCGGGCGGCCTTCTCCGAGACCGCGTCGACCAGCGCGTCGAGGTCGTCGTCGGACCTCGTCCGGGCGCGTCGGGTGCGCGAACGCGACCGTGCGGACTGTGATGCCCGACGGTCACTGCGGTCCCGACTGCTGCGCCCGGACGACGATCCTCCCATGACTTCTAGCTAAGCACGCTCAGACCGTGAAGCGCGGGAACGCCAGGTCACCGGCATAGCGGGCGGCGTCGCCCAGGCCCTCTTCGATGCGGAGCAGCTGGTTGTACTTCGCGACGCGCTCCGAGCGGGCCGGTGCACCGGTCTTGATCTGGCCGGAACCGCAGGCGACGGCGAGGTCGGCGATGGTGGTGTCCTCGGTCTCGCCCGACCGGTGGCTCATCATCGACTTGTAGCCGTTGTTGTGCGCGAGTGCGACGGCGTCGAGCGTCTCGGTCAGGGTGCCGATCTGGTTGACCTTGACCAGCAGGGCGTTCGCGATGCCCTCGTTGATGCCGCGCTCGAGGCGCTCCGGGTTGGTGACGAACAGGTCGTCGCCGACGAGCTGCACTTTGTCGCCCACGGCCTCGGTGAGAGCGGCCCAACCGGTCCAGTCGTCCTCCGCGAGTCCGTCTTCGATCGAGACGATCGGGTAGTCGGCGATCAGCTTGCCGTAGAAGTCGATCATCTGCTGGGCGCTGAGCGCCTTGCCGCCGAACTGGTAGGCGCCGTCGCGGTAGAACTCGGTGGACGCCGAGTCGAGGGCGACGACGACGTCGCTGCCGAACTTCAGGCCGGCGTTGCCGACGGCCTCGGCGATTACGTTCAGCGCGGCTTCGGTGTTGGGCAGGTCGGGGGCGAAGCCGCCCTCGTCGCCGAGCGCGGTCGACATGCCCTGCTTGTGCAGGACCGACTTGAGGGCGTGGTACACCTCGGCGCCCCAGCGCAGCGACTCCTTGAAGGTCTGCGCACCGATCGGCGCGATCATGAACTCCTGGAAGTCGATGCCGTTGTCGGCGTGTGCGCCGCCGTTGATGATGTTCATCATCGGGACGGGCAGGATGTGGGCGTTCGGGCCGCCGACGTAGCGGAACAGCGGCAGGCCCGCCGACTCGGCTGCGGCACGCGCGACGGCGAGCGAGACGCCGAGCAGTGCGTTCGCCCCGAGACGCGACTTGCCGGGGGTGCCGTCCAGGTCGACGAGGGTCTGGTCGAGGACACGCTGATCGTCGGCCTCGATGCCGATGACCTCGGGGGCGATGTCACCGAGGACCGCCTCGACGGCCTTGGTGACGCCCTTGCCGAGGTAGCGGTCGCCGCCGTCGCGGAGTTCGACTGCCTCGTGCTCACCCGTGGACGCGCCCGAGGGGACTGCGGCACGAGCGAACGTGCCGTCGTCGAGGACCACTTCCACCTCGACGGTCGGATTGCCTCGTGAGTCGAGGATCTCGCGCGCGCCGACCTGCTCGATAATTGCCACTTGTTCCAACCCCATTCAGATGGTCGTGTCGACGCGGGAATACGAACGTCGACGGGTACGGGCTCTAGCGTAATGGCTCACGCATCGGACACCAGTCAGTACCTGACGTTCACCGAGTAGGCATTGGCGTGATTGCGGACCCGGAGCACGTAGTCCATCGAGTTGTTGTACGTCAGGATGGCTTTCTCCCACCCCTGCGGCGTCGTCATGTCGCCGCCGGACGACACGCACATGTACCGGGCGGCCGACAGCGCCGCGTCGTCGATGTTGTCCGGGTCGGCCTTGCCGTCGCCGTTCGCGTCGACGCCGAACCGCTTCCACGTCTCGGGGATGAACTGAAACGGGCCGACGGCGCGGTCGAACTTCTTGTCGCCGTCGATGACCCCGTTGTCGGTGTCCTTGATCTCCCAGTTCCCGTTGGTCCCGTCGAGCTGCGGACCGCGGATGTGCGGCGTCACGTCGCCGTTCGGCGCCACTTGCGAGTCGCCGTGCATGCCGTGCTTGCTCTCGACGCCGCCGATGCCCGCGATCGTCGTCCACGCGATCCCACACTCGGGGTACTGCTGGCGTTGGATCTCGGCGGCGTTGCCGTACGCCTCGAGCGACGTCAGCGGGATGCCGGTCGCCTCGGAGATCGGTGTCGCCCACGTCGACATCTGGTCGGCGGTTCGGCCCGGTGCGTGGATGTTGATGTACGGCTGCTGCACGCCGGGACCCGGGGGTACTCCGTCGGGGATCTCCGGGCCGTCCCACGGCATGGTGATGTTGCATGCGCTCACTGTCAGCACAGTGCTGACCGCCATCAACGGAAGGACGAGGCGGCGCGCACGTCGAGCCGACGACACAGCTGATCAGTCCTTCCGATGGTCGAGGCACCCCTACCGGGGTCGGGCACAAGCGTGCCATATCGGATAGACAACGCCGGACGACCCGCCGAGGTTCCCCGTAGCGTCGACGTCTGTGAGTGACATGTACCGCAGACGGGGCCGACCTCCCGGCCCGCCGCTCGATCGCGACGCCCGCCGGGAAGCGCTGCTCGACGCGGCCGAGGAGACGATCGCGGCGTCCGGGCCCGGAGCTCCGCTCTCTGACGTCGCACGTCGTGCCGGGTTGACGAGGTCGGCCGTGTACGCCGCGTTCGCTGACCGAGAGGCCGTTCTCGATGCGCTCGCCGCTCGCCACGCGAGCAGGCTGGTCGATGCGATGCATCTGGTGGCGAACGGGCGGGCCACTCCCCGGGAACAGACGCGTGCGTCGGTCGACCTGCTCGCAGGCTGGTTCGAGGAGCACACCGAACTGGCAGGACTGCTCGCCGCCCGCCGTCGGACGCATGGCCGGTCGTTCGTGGAGGATGCGCTCACCGACGTGCTGGAGGCCGGTTTCGTCGCACGGTCACTCGACGTCGCACCGGCCGCGGTGTGGGCTCGGGCCATGATCGGTGCGGTCACGGCGAGCGTCGAATGGTGGGCCGCCACGCGGACGATTCCCCGAACGGAGTTGGTGGATCAGGTGACCGACCTGCTGTGGTCGGGCCTGTCCGCCGCCAATCCGTGATCGCCATGCATCACGATCGAGACATTTCTTGACGGACGTCTCACAAAAGAACACACTGTCTTTTATGGGGACGGGAATCACATCGGACCGAGCTGCGGAGATCACCGGGGCACGCAACTGGCACGCCGTCGCCGCCGAACATCCCGAGTTCGCGGCGACGACGGCCGCCGGGCTGATGCGCGGTGACGCCCTGGCCGACGCGGTCGTCGCCGAGTACGCGGACGCGCTCGGCACCGACCACGCGATGCCCTGGGGCGACGTCGTCGGAGCGCTCGACGATCCCGATTCGGGACGGCCTCCCGCTCTCGCCGCATTCATCGAGCACGCGTCGACGCCTCCGTCGTGGTTCGATCCGGCTCTCGCCCAAGCCGGCGCCACCGCATGGTGGCGCTTCGGCTCCCTGCAGTCGTCGACGCTGTATCAATCGCTGATCTACGGCTACCAGGCGCGCGGCTTCACTCGACCGCTCATCGAGACCGGCCGTTTCACCGAGGGCACGTGGGATCGAGTGCAGAGCACTGCACGGTGGGTCGCGCTCGCGACCGCCCCCGGCCTCATGGATGTCGGCAGGCCCGGCTGGGTCCAGACGCTTCGCATCCGGCTCGTTCACGCCCTCGTGCGTCGCCATCTGGTCGAAGAGCGCGGGTGGGACGTCGAGCAGTGGGGAGTTCCGATCAATCAGACGTACAGCCGGTTGACGATCACCGCCGGCTTCCTCACGCTGCCACTCCGGATCGCCGACGACTTCGGTCTGCACTACTCCGGCGCCGAGCAGGAAGCGATCACGCATCTGTGGCGATGGATCGGCTGGACGATGGGCGTCGACGACGATCTTCTCCCCAGCAGCTTCGCCGACGCCGAGCAGATCGACACGGTGGCGCGTGCGTTCCGCATGGAGCCCGACGCGCATGCGCGGGAACTGGTGTCGGCACTGCTCGCGGACGGTTACCGAACCGAGGTGCCGTTGCCACGGTTGATGAGGCCGGTCTCGGGAGCCGTCAACGGCGCTCTCCATGCGGCGACTCGACCGTTTCTGCGCACGTTGTTCGAGAGCGTGTCGACTCGGTGGGTGGAACCAGAGGTCGCGACCGCGATGGGACTGCGTTCCACGCCGCTGCACAACGTGGTCGTGCTCGCACGACCCCTCGTCCGATCCAGGGAAGCACTTCGCACGCTGGGTCTGTTCGGATCCGACGTCGAGGTCGCGTCGCGAGAG
>JASLJL010000388.1 GCA_030152405.1 Gordonia sp. (in: high G+C Gram-positive bacteria)
CTCGAGGATCTCGAGAACCGTACGGGTGTCGCGGTCACCGCTACCGGTGCCCGTCTGCCGGTCTCGGACATTGTTGACCTGGTCGCCGACGCCACCCCGTGGCTCGAAGTCTTCAAGGGCCAGTCGTCGCAGATCTTATACTTCGGGCGTGGACGCCGGCTGGCATCGCTGCCTCAGCGGCTGGCCCTGTTCGGCCGGGATCGTGGCTGCACCGCGCCCGGCTGCACCACCGCATGGTCGCGGACCCAAGCCCACCACATGCCCGACTGGCAAGACGGCGGCCCCACCGACATCGACCACCTCGGCGGTGCCTGCGGCGGCCACAACCGCAGCGTCAACCGCAACCCCGGCGGATGGGAGACCACCATCCTGGTCTCGGGCCCCTTCAAAGGCCGGGTCGGCTGGCGGCCCACCGGCTCCAACGAACCGTGGCGAGTCAACCACTCGCTACAGCCGGAAAAGCTACTCCCCGCCCGACGGGCGACCGAGTCTGGGTCGGCGGTGGAGAAGTGGCTCTCGTGCCGCATCCCCGCCCCGCCACCAGGGGTAGACGTGGTGCGCTTCCCCGCCTGAGACCGGTCAGGCGGGGCCACCGCCATGCCCACGCCCTCCCTCGCGCCCCGCCCGGTGGTTGAGCCGGGACCGGAGCGCCAGCGAAGGACCCGTGTCGAAACCACTCCCAGCCCGCGTCGCCTGGTTTCGACACGACGCCTCGCCTGGCGGCTCGGAGTCGGCTCAACCACCGAACAACCGGAGCGCCAGCGAACGACCTCACACCGGTGGTTGAGCCGGGCCCGGAGCGCCAGCGAAGGACCCGAGTCGAAACCACACCCAGCCCACGTCACCCGGTTTCGACACGACACCTCGCCTGGCGGCTCGGAGTCGGCTCAACCACCGAACAACCGAACCGCCCCACCGGTGGTTGAGCCGGGACCGGAGCGCAGCGACGGACCCGAGTCGAAACCACCAGCGCGCGGTCACATTCGACACGACGCCTCGGGGTCGGCTCAACCACCGAGCAGCGCGACGTCAGCCCTGACGGACAGCGTCGAAGGGCAGGTTGCCGGTGACGCGGGCGGCGATAGCGGCGCTGGTGAACTCTTTGGCGCGACGGGCCGCGTCGAGGACGGACGCGCCCTTCGCGAGTTCGGCGGTGACTGCCGCGGCCAAGGTGCAGCCGGCACCGGAGACACGGGCGGTGCCGATCTTCGGTGCGCGCAGCACCGTGACGTCGTCACCGTCGAAGAGCACGTCGACCGCCTCGTCGCCGGGCAGCTCCACCCCGCCCTTCGCGAGCACGTACTGCGGTCCCTGGGCACCGATGCGGCGCGCCGCTTCCGCGAGGTCGTCGACGGTCTCGATCGAGTCGAGACCCGACAGGATCTGCGCCTCGAACAGGTTCGGGGTCACCACAGTTGCCTGCGGCAACACCTTGGCACGCAGCGCCTGATCGGTGTCGAGCGCCGCGCCGGGCTCCTGGCCCTTGCAGATCAGCACCGGATCGAGGACGACGTGCCGCCACGACTGCGCCGCGAGCGCGTCAGCGACGACGTCGATCGTCGCAGGCGTGCCCAACATGCCGATCTTGACCACGTCGAGGTCGTACGCGCTCGTCGCAGCCTCGATCTGGTCGGCGATCACGCTCGGATCCACGGGGACAAAACGGTGACCCCAGTCGTTCTTCGGGTCGAACGACACGATGCAGGTGATCGTGCCGAGCCCGAACGCGCCGAGCTGCTGGAACGTCTTCAGATCCGTCTGGATACCGGCGCCGCCGGTGGCCTCGGAACCTGCGATCACATATGCAAAGTCAACCATGAGGCCATGGTAGTGGCCGTCAGATCACCCGCGTCATGCGCGAGGCCCCGTCGTCGCCGGACCCCGACTCCGCGAGGTCAAGCACCTCGTTGAATCCCTCGACGAGACAGTCCGCGAACAGGTCGATATCGGTGACGGCGGCCGCGTCGATGTTCAGACCGAGGCAGGCGATGCCGTTGTGCGTGATCATCGTCGCCATCACGGCGCAGCCAGGCAGCGGTCCGAATGGGTACATGCGCAGCACCTTGGCGCCGGCGAAGTACGTGTCCCACGGGATCCCCGGCACGTTGCTGGCCTGCAGGTCGTTCATGGCGGTGGTGCCGCTGAACTGGGTGAGCACTTGGCCGGGCAGCCAGGCGAGCACCGGTCCGATGGTGTTGAAAATTTCCACGGCCGGTTCGCCTCGAGCCGCCCGCACCTGCTCGCGAATCGTCAACACCCGTTCGAACGGGTCGTCGATGCCGATGGGCCCGGCGAGACGTCCCACCGCGATCCGGTTGCCACTCGCAGCGTCCCCGTCCTGACGGACCGAGATCGGAATCGCGACCGGAATCGACTCGACGACCACCCCCTTCGCATCGTGGTACTTGCGGAACCCGCCGATGAGCCCGCCGAGATAGACGTCGTTGACCGACGCGCCGGTCGCCGCGCTCGCGGCGCGCACGGCGTCGAAGTTCACCTCGAACGCGGTGAACCGCCAGGACACACTGCGGCCCGCGAGCAGCGGCGAGCCTTCCGGACTGATCATTCCGGCGACCCGCGGAACCGAGCGCCCGTAGCGCAAGACGCGGCTCAACGCCTTCTTCGGATCGACGAGCGCGCGGACCCCGTCGACGGCGAGACCGGCGATCTTGGGGATTCGGTTGATCTCCTCGCCCAGCTGGCGCGTCAACACGTCGAGGCCCGACAGTTCGGTCGGCTGAGGCGCTGGCGGCTGAGGCTTGCCCGGCTGCGGTTCGCGCGTCGTCGAATGCAACTGCGCGACGACGAGCATCGCCCCCATCCCGTCGGTCAGCGCGTGGTGAGCCTTCATGAAGTAGGCGGTCTTGCCGTCTGCGAGCCCGTCGATCAGGTAGCCCTCCCACGGCGGACGCGCCGGGTCGAGAGGCGTCATCGCGATCTGCTCGCAGAGACGGAGGAGCTCGGCCATCGAACCGTCGCCCGCGACCCGGACACGACGGAGGTGGTAGTGCAGATCGAAGTCCGGGTCCACCTGCCAGCTCGGCGTTCCGGTGCGCAGCGGCGACTCGACCACTCGCTGCCGGAACCGCGGGGCCATGCGAGTGCCCCAGTCGTGGGCCGCGACGAGACGGTCCCAGTCGGGTTCGCAGTCGAGGACCTCGATCACCGAGATCGTCGAGCGGAGACGACGGTCGGCGTCACCCCGCCACATGACGGTGTCCACGGCGCTCATCTCCGCGTCGGTGCCCCAGTCGAGCGGCTTGTCGTCACTCACCGGCGGACTCCTGCCATTCGAAGACTCCCATCGTCCTGGTCATCCGACCATCGTCGAACGCGGTCACCGGCCAGTCGGCGAGCGCGTCGAGGAACTGCTGTCGTACCTGTTCTGCGTAGTCGCCCGCCCGTTCCGGCACCCAATCGGTGGTGTCGACAGGCGGAAGGACACGAACTTCGACGGTGCCCGGCTTGATCAGCTGCGCCCCGCGCCACATCAACTCGCCCGCGTTGCGCATCACCACCGGGACGATCGGGACCCCCGCTTGCATCGCGATGTGGAACGGGCCCTTCTTGAACGGGCCGATGCGCGGCGTCGCCGATCGGGTGCCCTCGGGCGCGACGACCAGAGACATTCGTTCTTCCTGGATCTTCGAGATCACCGGCTGCAGCTGTTCGATGGCCTTGCCCGCATTCGCGCGGTCGATGAACGCGACCCCGCCGACCTGCAGGATCTGCCCGAACAGCGGAAGGTTGCGGATCTCCTTCTTCGCCACTCCCGTCGCGTGATCGCGCACCAGGTGGATCATCACCGGCAAATCGAGCTTGGACTGGTGATTGAAGACGAACACGCAGGGGCGCGCCTGGTCGAGATACTGCCTGCCGTCGAGCACCTCGACGTGCACTCCGGCCAGCGCGAAGCCGGTGTCGATACCCGCCGACACCGCGTTCTGCATGGCCTCCGTGCCGTCCTCGCTGCTCATCAGCCCCTTGGCGAAGCCGACCGCGGCACCGCCGAGGAACGATCCGTAGAAGGCTCCGGTCCGCGCCACCATCCCGAGCGTGCTGTGCGACGGATTCCGCAATTCGAGGATCGGCCAGCCGCGCGCCTCGGCCACGGCCCGCAGGCCGCTCTGCGGCGAGATCGCGGCCGGATGCCCCACCGACTCCAGGTACGGGACGTCCTCGTTGCCGTCGCTGTATGCGAACGACGACGCCAGGTCGAGGTCGTGTTCAGCCGCGAGCCGCCGGACGGCCGCCGCCTTGCCTGGTCCCCACAGCGGGCGGCCGAGGATGCGGCCGGTGACCACGCCGTCGATCACTTCGACGTCGGTCGCGAGCGCGTGATCGGCGTCGATCTGCTTGGCGATCGGCTCGATCTGGAAGCGGGTGGCCGACGACGCGATGACGATCCGGTGTCCCTTGGCGCGATGCGCCCGGAGCACCTGCCACATCTGGGGACGCAGCTTCGACGCCGTGT
>JASLJL010000210.1 GCA_030152405.1 Gordonia sp. (in: high G+C Gram-positive bacteria)
CTGACTGCGAACGGCACGGCGATCTGCCAGAACCTGACGCTCGGCGTCGATCACAAGGCGACCTGCCAGTGGACCCCGTCCGCATCGGGTGCCGTCGCGCTGAAGGCGACCATCGGTGCGCAGTCGACCACCAAGAACGTGACAGTCACCGCCAAGGACGTCCCGGTTGATCCGACCGGCACCACCGACCCGACCAGCCCCACCACGACGACGCCCACGAAGCCGACCAGCCCCGGCGGCAACGGCAGCTCGGCAGGCAGCCTGTCGGACATCTTCGGCTCCTGAAGGAAGGCACCATGAAGTTCACCCGTAGCGCGCGATGTTTGATGACGGCCGTGGTGGCCGCGTCACTCGCAGTCACCGCACCCGTGTCCGTCGCACACGCCGATCCGGCGGGGTCGCGAGTGGTGTCGTCGGTGGAGTTGAGTTCGCAGCGGCTCCTGCTCACGGTCCACTCGGCCTCGATGGACCGCGACATTCCACTCGACGTGCTCACGCCCGCCGATCCGGCGAAGCCCGCCCCGGTCTTCTACCTGCTGAACGGTGCGGGTGGCGGCGAGGACACGGCCAGCTGGGCCAACCGGACCGACTACACCTCGTTCTTCGCGAACAAGCAGGTCAACGTCGTGACGCCGCTGATGGGCGCGTTCTCCTACTACACGGACTGGGAGAAGACCGATTCGAAGCTCGGCGTCCAGAAGTGGCAGACGTTCCTGACCAAGGAACTTCCGCCGGTCCTGAACGAGGCGCTCAAGGCCAACGGCAAGAGCGCCATCGCGGGCATCTCGATGGCGGGCACTTCGGTTCTCAACCTCGCCATCGCCGCGCCCGGTCTGTACACGATCGCCGCGTCGTACAGCGGATGTGCACGGACCAGCGATGCGATGGGGCAGCGCTACATCCGCACCGTGGTCGAGAGCCGCGGCGGCGCGGACACCACGAACATGTGGGGGCCGTACAACGGGCCGGGCTGGAAGGCCAACGACCCGTACCTGCAGGCGGCTAAGCTCCGCGGGACCAGGGTGTACCTCTCGTCGAACTCGGGACTGCCGGGCCAAGACGAGTCGGTGGACGCGGGCAGCACCGCGTCGGACAGCATGGTCCTCGCCGACCGCGTCGTGCTCGGCGGCGGCATCGAAGCGGTGACCAACGTCTGCACCCAGCAGATGGCACAGCGACTGGCTCAGCTGAAGATCCCCGCCACCGTCAAGCTGCGCCCCACCGGCACTCATTCGTGGGGTTACTGGGAGCGCGAGCTCCACTTCTCGTGGCCGGAGATCGCGGCGTCGTTGAAGTAGGAGGACCGCAGTACAACGACGTCGAGCGGTGCCGAGATGCCGGGTGAGGGCGTCTAGACTCCGCTCGACGGGTGTATTGGGTCAGACGGCAGCCGGAACGGGCGCCGAGCGGTACTCGAGGAACTCGTCGACGATCTCGCCCTTGCGGAGCTGCTTGACGTCGGAGGCGACGGCCATCGTCATGGTCCAGGGAGCGACGGTGCCCTGCTTCGGGAGGAAGTCGAGCGCACGCTTGACGTAGCCCGCACCGAAGTCGAGCAGCGGACGCTTCTCCATCCCGGCGGGCTCGATCGCGCGGACCGACGTGTACCCGTTCGCGTCCTGGTACGAGAGGATGCGGCAGAAGTACTCGCACAACAGGCCGATCTTCAGCGTCCACGACGAATTCGTGTAGCCGATAGCCATCGCGAAGTTCGGCAGACCGGACAGCATCATCCCGCGGTACGCGGTCGTCGATGACAGGTCCACGGTCTCGCCGTCGAGGGCGATCTCCATGCCGCCGAACAGCTGCAGGTTGAGCCCGGTCGCGGTGACGATGATGTCGGCTTCGAGTTCACGACCGTCCTCGAGGAGGATCCCCTTCTCGGTGAAGGTCGCGATGCGACCGGTCTCGATCGACGCCGACCCCTTCTTGATCGCCTTGAACAGATCGCCGTTCGGGACGACGCACAGGCGCTGGTCCCACGGGTTGTACGGCGGGTTGAAGTGGGTGTCGATCTCGAAGTCGCGCGGCAGGAGCGCCTTGTTGGTGCTGCGGATGACCTTCCGTGCCACCGTCGGGTACTTCTGGCAGAAGTTGTAGAAGAACTTCTGCTGCCAGATGTTCTTCTGGCGGCTGAGCGCGTAGCCGCGGTCGGGTCCCAGGGTCTTCTTGAGGACGTTCGAGATCGCGTCCTCACGGGGGAGCGGGATCACATAGGTGGGCGTGCGCTGCAGCATCGTGACGTGAGCGGCGTCGGCCTCCATCGACGGGACGAGGGTGACGGCGGTGGCGCCGGAGCCGATGACGACGACCTTCTTGCCCTTGTAGTCGAGGTCCTCGGGCCAGTGCTGCGGGTGCACAATCTGGCCCGCGAACTTCTCGCTGCCCGGGAACTCGGGCGTGAAGCCCTCTGCGTAGTTGTAATAGCCGGTGCCCGCGAAGACCCAACGGGCCTGCACCACGAAGGTGTCGTCGTCGGGCGAGTCGTTGCGGCGAACGGTCACGTTCCACAGCTGATCGGCTTCGGACCAGTCCATCGCGATCGCGCGACGGTTGAAGACGATCGCGTCGTCGAGATGATCGTCGGCGATCGCCTCGTGCAAGTAGTCGAGGATGCGGGGTGCGTCGGCGATCGACTGCGGATCCTGCCACGGCTTGAACTCGTACCCGAAGGTGTTGAGATCGGAGTCCGAGCGGATGCCGGGGTACCGGAACAGGTCCCACGTGCCGCCGGCGGCGTCCCGCGACTCGAGCATCGCGAACGTCTTCGACGGGTGCTCGGTGCGCAGGTAGTGGCCTGCGCCGATGCCGGAGATGCCTGCGCCGAGGACGAGCACGTCGAGCGGCGCGTCGGTGAGGATGGAGTCAGTGGGCATGTGCCTGGTCCGTTCAGTCGTGTCTACTGTGCGTTGTTAACAATGATCGTTGTAATCCTAGATTGTTGCAAGTGGTGATCTAGACCAGCAATGGCCGGTATCTGGTGCATAATCGACCACATGGGCGTCTCCCCGGAAGTTGCAGCTCTGATCCGCACCGGTGTGCAGGTGGTTCTGGAGGCGCCACCGGACTGGCTCGCTCAGGTGGACTCGGCGGTGGTGGGCGGTGCGGGAATGGAGGTGATCGCCGACGATCCCGCGTTGCTCGAGGTGGCGCTGCGCATCAACGAGGGGAAT
>JASLJL010000413.1 GCA_030152405.1 Gordonia sp. (in: high G+C Gram-positive bacteria)
CGGCCCGCATGCGCGACGATGTAGTCGAGCACCACGGTCACCCGACTGGTCGGTGGGGAAGGTTGACGTGCGCTTCAACTTTCGCTTACCGTCGGTGTCACATTCGCAACACTAAGTGTCGAATATTCGACACGTCAAGGAGGCTTCCCGCTGTGATCGAGGAACTCGAAGCCGAATCAGTGCACATCTTCCGGGAGGTCGCGGCGCAGTTCGAGCATCCGGTGATGCTGTTCTCCGGCGGCAAGGACTCCGTCGTCATGTTCCACCTCGCCCGCAAGGCGTTCTGGCCCGCTCCTGTGCCCTTCCCGCTGATGCACGTCGACACCGGCCACAACTTCGACGAGGTCATCGAGTTCCGCGACCGCATCGTCGAGCAGACGGGTGCCCGGCTCGTGGTCAGCAGCGTTCAGGACGACATCGACGCGGGCCGCGTCGTCGAGCAGACCGGGCCCGGCACCTCCCGCAACCGTCTGCAGACCGCCGCCCTGCTGCGCGGCATCCGCGACGGCAAGTACGACGCCGTGTTCGGCGGCGCGCGGCGCGACGAGGAGAAGGCGCGTGCCAAGGAGCGGGTGTTCAGTTTCCGCGACTCATTCGGCGCGTGGGACCCGCGCAACCAGCGGCCCGAGCTCTGGAATCTCTACAACGGTCGGCACGCTCGCGGCGAGCACATCCGGGTGTTCCCGCTGAGCAACTGGACCGAGCACGACATCTGGGAGTACATCGCCGCCGAGCGGATCGACCTGCCGTCGATCTACTACGCGCACGACAGGGCCGTCGTGCCGCGCGACGGCATGCTGCTCGCCGACACCCGCTTCCTGGAGAAGTACCCCGGCGAGACGAGCCACGTCGAGCGGGTCCGGTTCCGAACCGTCGGCGACGCCACCTGCACCGGCTGCGTGGAGAGCGACGCCGACACTCCGGAGAAGGTGATCGAGGAGGTCGCCGCGACCCGCGTCACCGAGCGCGGCGCCACGCGCGCCGACGATCGAATCTCCGAAGCAGGCATGGAAGACCGCAAGAAGGAGGGGTACTTCTGATGAGCACTCCCGCACCCGAACACGCTCGGAACGATCTGCTTCGCATCGCCACCGCCGGCAGCGTCGACGACGGCAAGTCGACGCTCATCGGGCGTCTCCTGTTCGACTCGAAATCGATCTTCACCGACCAGCTCGAAGCCGTCGAACGGACCAGCGCGCAGCGCGGCGACGAGACCGCCGACCTCTCGCTCCTCACCGACGGCCTGCGCGCCGAGCGGGAGCAGGGCATCACGATCGACGTGGCGTACCGGTACTTCTCGACGCCCGCGCGAAAGTTCATCATCGCCGACTCGCCCGGCCACGTGCAGTACACGCGCAACATGGTGACCGGTGCGTCGACCGCAGACCTCGCGATCATCCTCGTCGACGCCCGCAAGGGGGTGCTTGAGCAGACGCGGCGTCATGCGTTCCTCTCGTCGCTCCTGGGGATACCGCATCTCACGGTGTGCGTGAACAAGATGGACCTCGTCGACTACGCGCAGGAGCGGTACGACGAGATCGTCGACGAGTTCACCGACTTCGCGGCCAAGCTCAATGTCGGCGACGTGTCGTTCATTCCGATCTCCGCGCTGCGCGGCGACAACGTCGTCGACAAGTCGGAGGCCATGGACTGGTACACCGGCAGATCGCTGCTCGATCACCTGGAGAACGTCCACATCGCGTCGGACCGGAACCTGATCGATGCGCGTTTCCCCGTCCAGTACGTGATCCGACCGCAGCGCGGCGACGGCTTCGACCACCGTGCGTTCGCCGGCACCATCGCGGGCGGAGGGCTCGCGGTCGGCGACAAGGTGGTGGCTCTGCCCGGAGGGTTCGGAACCGAGATCGCGAAGATCTGGGGTCCGGGCGGAACGGAGCTGACGGAGGTGACGGCCGGGGACGCCGTCTCCATCGAACTGGCCGACGAGATCGACATCGTCCGCGGCGACATGATCGTCCGCCCGGGCAACCGTCCGCACGTCGGCCGTGACCTGGACGCGATGGTCTGCTGGTTCTCGGAGTCGAGCGCGTTGTCCGAGGGCGACACCTATCTGATGCTGTGCGGGACCCGCGAGACCCGAGTCTCGGTCACCACTCTGACGTATCGCCTCGACGTCAACACACTGCATCGCGATGCCGACGCCGACGAGTTGGTGCTCAACGAGATCGCGCGCGTCGCACTGCACTGTCAGCGCCCGATGATGTTCGACGAGTACCGCCGCAATCGGCAGACCGGCAGTTTCATCCTCATCGACGAGTCGACCAACGCCACCGTCGCCGCCGGCATGATCGGTGCGCCCGTCAGCCACGACGCCAACGTGGTGTGGCAGGCCACGAAGGTGGCCCGCGAGCATCGCTCGTACCGCGGGGCGACGATCTGGCTCACGGGTCTGTCGGGGTCGGGCAAGTCGACGCTGGCGACCGAACTGGAACGACGTTTCGTCGCCGAAGGGCGTCCGGCGTATCTGCTGGACGGCGACAATCTGCGTCACGGACTCAACGCCGACCTCGGCTTCAGCGACGACGACCGCCGGGAGAACATCCGACGCACCGCGGAGGTGGCGTCCCTGTTCGCCGACTCGGGGGCGGTCGCACTGGTGTCGTTGATCAGTCCGTTCGCCGCAGAGCGGCAACGAGCCCGCGAGATCCACGCCGCGCGGGACCTCCCGTTCTACGAGGTCTTCGTCGACACTCCGCTCGACGACTGCGAGGCCCGTGACCCCAAGGGGCTGTACGCACGTGCGCGTGCGGGCGAGATCGCGCAGTTCACCGGCATCGACTCACCGTACGAGCGGCCGGTGACCCCGGAGCTCGTGATCCGACCGTCCGACGGCTCGCCGTCGGAGATCGCCGATCTGATCCTGGAGCGCCTCGGTTTGTGACGGTCGTTCGTAGAATCCGTCGACATACGGCGAGATGCGCCTATATTGCGTTGACGTGCCGCATAGGTTCGGTTTTTACGGAGTTGCGATCCCCCAACCGGGGCCGGCGTCAGACCCTCGAGCGACCCCGCGCACAGCTGGGAAGCGTCCGAACTACGGCATGCCGTCGAGGCTGCGGGCCTGAGTGAGAACGCGGGAGCGGCGGCGGTACACGAGGACCGCGGCTACCACGGGGATCAGCACGAGGAGTGCTGCTCCGATCAGGTATCCGGCCAGATAGGCGCCGTCCCCGGATGTCGCATTCCCGTCGCCCCGTCCGAGCATGCTGAGCCGGGATGCGGCGAGGAACACCCCGACCGCACCGATGATCCAGAGCCAGACCGTCAGCGTTCTCGCCTTGGCCCGGAGTCGCTGAGCTTCGCTGTTCGCCCCGTATGTCATTTTCCGACTGTAGCGGCATGATGTCCTGGTCGACCGATTGCCACGCGCGCCAGAGCAGCCCGGACGTCTGCGGCGATGAGGGTCATGAGGTCGTCCTCCGACAACGAGGCGACGTCGTCCGACGACGCGAGGCGATGTTCACGCTCCTCTTCGGCGGCTTCGATCACGTTGCGCACGTGGCGGCCGTTGCCTGCGACGTCCACCGCGCGGCGGGAGCCGATCATGGTCGAGCAGAGGTCGGTGAACGAGGCGAGCAGCACGTCGGAGGCTTCGGCGTCGAGACGGGAGTCCCGATCGCCCGCGATGGACTCGGCGATCCGCACCAACTCGGTCGGAGTGTAGGAGTCGAAACGGATGCGGCGCGCGAACCTCGACGCCAAACCCTCGTTGGCGGCGAGCAGCCTGTCGATCTCGTCGTCGTAGCCCGCGATCACGACGACCAGCCGGTCGCGATCGTTCTCCATCCGCGCGAGCAGGGTGTCGAGGGCTTCGCGGCCGAAGGCGTCGCCGCCCGACAGTCCTTCCTGGACGAGGGTGTACGCCTCGTCGATCAGGAGCACGCCGCCGAGGGCTCGGTCGATCACGGCTGAGGTCTTCGGCGCCGTGGAACCGAGGTGCTCGCCGACCAGGTCGCGCCGACTCGCCTCGATCACGGTGTCGGTCGCGATGAGCCCGAGGCCGCGGTACATCGACGCGACGATCCGAGCGACCGTCGTCTTGCCCGTCCCGGGCGGTCCGGTGAAGGCGAGGTGGAGACTCCGCGGCCCGGTGCGCAGGCCCTTCGACGCACGGAGTTCGGCGAGCCGCACCGAGGAACGAAGTCGGGCGACCTGCTCTTTGACCGCGGTGAGGCCGATCTGGGCGGCGAGCCGAGCGTCGGCGTCGTCGAGCGGGACCTCCGGGTCGGGTGCGTCGGACGACGTGTCCGCGACGGCGACCAGTCGGTAGGCCGGGTCGGCCATCGCGCGTCGAGCGTCGCCGAGTGTCGGGTCGAGCGCGTAGGCCTCCTGGAAGCAGCGGAGGGCGTCGGCTTCGTCGCCGCGGCTCCGCTGAGCCATCCCGATTGCGAACGTCGCCGCCGCGCGGCAGTTGTCGAGGGCGCTGTCGC
>JASLJL010000484.1 GCA_030152405.1 Gordonia sp. (in: high G+C Gram-positive bacteria)
CGGCCTGACCGTCGTGTCCGTCAACGAACACGGCCACCTGGCCGCGAGTGGAATCCTGTCGTTCCGCTGACCTCTCGCTCCGCTCATAGAGCAGGCGGCCGCGCCTACGCGCGGTGCAGGTTGGGCCCGGGTCGGGTCAACACGGCCTGCGGCAGGACCGCCCACCGCGACAGCTGGGTGACGGCGAACGCTACGGTCGCGACGTCGTCGGCCGAGATCATCTCGTCGCCCGGGATCGCGTCGTCGCCCTTGGTCCACTCCGACATGTCCGTGTCGACGTAACCGGGAGCGACCGAGGTCGCCGAGATCCCGTTCACCGACTCCTCGAGGTTGAACGTCTCGCACATGGAGATCAACGCGGCCTTGGTGGCGCCGTACGCCGCCATCTCCGGCTCCGGATAGACGCCGGTGATCGACGCGATCGCGATCACCTTGGCCGCGCCCGCGGCGTCGACCGCAGCGCGCAGGCTGGGCAGCAGGCCCTGCATCAGCTGAAACGGTGCACGCACGTTGACCTGATACAACCGGTCGAACCGACGGGCGGGGAAGTCGGCAAAGCCGCCCTTGAGGCCCATCCCGGCGTTGACGACGAGCGCGTCGGTGCGGCCGTACTCGTCGACGTGGCGTGCGATGAGTGCGCCGACGGCGTCCTCGTCGGTCGAATCGGCCGCCACCGCCAGCACACGTCCTCCGTGCCGGCGCAGACTCTCGGCGCGTACGTCCAACGCGTCCTGACCGCGGGCGCTGATCGTCAGGTCCCAGCCTTCCCGCGCGAAGCGTTCGGCGACGGCCGCCCCGATGCCCCGTGACCCACCGGTCACCAGCGCCACTCTGCGTTCGGTCATCTCACAGCCTCCAGTCCTTGCGCGATGAATGATGCGGTGGCCTCGGCCGCCCGCTCCGCACCGGCCGAGCCGGACGACCCGCCCTGCAACGCCCGATGCGTGATGCCCTCGGCGATCACGCCGAGCTTCAAGTTGGCCAACCCGAGATAGAAGTCCCAGTCGCCCAGGTCGGAGCCGGTCGCGCGTGTGTATCTCTCGGCGATCGAGTCGGCGTCCGGGTAGCGGTCGCTGGTCCACGCGGCGTCGAAGCCCAGAACCGCGGAGAACACCGGCTGGCGGTAGACGCACATCAGCGCCACGTCGGTGATCGGGTCGCCGAGCGCCGACAGTTCCCAGTCGACGACCGCCGCGACTCGACTCGGATCTCCCGGGGCCAGAATCGTGTTGTCGATGCGGAAGTCGCCGTGAACGATGGTGCTGCGCGCCGACTGCGGCACTCGCTCGGACAGGATGCCGACCAGGCGGTCGACGTCGTCGAGCTCACGCGTCTTGACGATCCCCCACTGCCGCGCCCACAGCTTGATCTGCCGCGCGGCGAAGCCCTCCGGACGCCCGAAGTCGCCGAGCCCGACCGCCCGATAGTCCACCTCGTGCAGATCGGCGATCGTCCGGATGAGCGCGTCGGCCGACGCGTCGACCGCGTCGTCGGACAGCGCGGCGAGGTCGTCGGCGGAGCGGATCACATCACCGTCGACGAACTCGACGACGGTGCACGGAGCGCCGATCACGTCGCCGGACCGGTCGATGGCCACGGTCGCCGCGACGGGGACATCGGTCTCCGTCAGCGCCGAGGTGACCGCCCACTCGCGTTCCATGTCGTGTGCGGAGGGCGTGAGCCCACCCATCGGCGGACGGCGTGCGACCCAGTGGTGGACGTCGTCCGCGACGTCGAACGTCAGATTGGAGCGGCCGCCGCTGATCAGCTCGACCCGCAGGTCGCCGATCACGTCGACACCGTTGTCGACGAGCAGTCTGCGCAGGTCGTCGGACCGCAGTCCCGGGTGATCGGTCATGCCTGGCGTCCCTTGCGCACGCGGCCGACGGCACGCTTGGCGATCGCCCAGCGGTGGACCTCGGACGGCCCGTCGTAGATCCGGAACGGCCGCAGTTCATTGACCAGTCGGGTGAGCGGAAGGTCCTCGGACACCCCGAGGCCGCCGCACATCTGGACGCTCCGGTCGGCGACGCGCGAGAACGCCTCGGCGCCGAACGTCTTCGCGATCGACGTCGCGTCCGACGCGTGCGATCCCTGATCGAGCTCCCAGCAGGCGCGCACCAGGAGGGCCCGGGCCGCAGCCAGGTCGATCTCGTTGTCGGCGACCATCTGCTGAATCATCCCGAGGTCGCCGAGGCGGCCGCCGAATCCCTGCCGCTGGTCCACGTAGTCGAGCGCCACCTTGTGGGCGCGGACCGCGGAGCCCATCCACCGCATCACATGGGTCATGCGGGCGGGCCCGAGACGGACCTGTGCGTAGCGGTAGCCCTCGTTCACGGCGCCGAGGACGTCCTCGTCGGGGACGAAGACGTCGGTGAACGTCATCTCGCAGTGCCCGCCGATCATCGACTTGTCGGTGGTGTGGACATGACGGTCGACGCTGATTCCCTCGGTGGTTGCGGGGGCGAGGAACATCGTCGCGCCGCCTCGATCGCCGGGTTCACCGGATGTCCGAGCCATGATGATGAAGAACCCCGCACCGTCCGCGCCGGTGATGAATCGCTTGCGCCCGTTGATCTTCCAGCCGCCGTCCACCTTGGTCGCGACAGTGGCGAGCGCATTCGGGTCGGCGCCCGCGCCGGGCGACGGCTCAGTCATCGCGAACGCGCTGCGGACCGCTCCCGACGCGAGGGGCGCCAGGTACTCGTGTCGCTGACGCTCGTCGGCGACGTGCGCCAGCATGTGGACATTGCCCTCGTCGGGCGCTCCGATGTGCAGTGCGACGGGCCCGAATGTGGAGGCGCCGGCCGCTTCGAAGACCGGAGCGCGGTCGGACATGTTCAGGCCGAGGCCGCCGAACTCGACGGGCGCGTGCGGGGCGAAGACACCTGCCTCCTTGGCCTTCGCGTTGAGTTCGACGCGGAGTTCGTCGCCGCCGGCAGCGGTCACGTCACCGCGGAATTCGTTCTCCACCGGCAGGACGTGCTCGGCGATGAACAGCTCGGTCCGCGCGACCAGCTCGACGACGTCGGGCCGGTACGACAGGTCGATCGACATACTCTCCCCATTTCTGACCGAGCGCTCGCTCGGTAACGGGAACACCTTCCCACGCGACCCCCATCACGTCAAGGGCAGTCAAGTCAAGGGCGTGAGAGCTCGCAGCTCATCCGGCGCGATAGCCGACGATCGCGCGTGCGAACTCGAGATTCTGTGCGATCAGCTCGTCGGCGGCGAGCGCTCCGTCCACCCGATACCAGGTGGAGACACCGACGCACATCGTCGCGACGGCACGAGCCGCACCTTTGGCGTCGCTCGTGTCGAAGACGCCGGCTGCGGCCCCCGCGACCACGATCTCGTCGACCATCCGCTGCTGCCGGATGCGGTGTCCGACGTAGGTCGGGCGGTAATCGTCCTCCAGGCTCCGCAGCTCCGTCGACCCGACGAACGCCTGCTCGCGCCGGAACATGTGGAACCGCAACAGCGACTCGACGACGGCGTCGAACTGCGCGACCGGATCGTCGCCCGCCTCCTCGATGGCCTGCGCGGACCGGCGCAGCAAGTCGGTCATGGTGAGTTCGAGCAGACCCTGCAGCAGCGACTGCTTGGACGGGTAGTGGTGATACAGCCCCGGCACCGACAGTCCGGCGCGCGACGCGATCTCCCGGACCGACGTCCCGTGGTAGCCGTGCTCCATGAACGCCTCGAGCGACGCGCGCAGGGGAGCCGGAAGACTCACCGCACCGTAGTCGCGCCAGGATCCGATGGACTGTCCGGTCATCGAGTCAGCTCCGCTCCGCCGCGGTCCGGCAGCATCATGCGCACACACACCGCGACGAGTCGTTCGCGATCGAGTTCGAGCCGGCCCTCCGTCCACGATGCGAGCACGCGGCCGAGACCTCCCACTTGGAAGTGCGCTGCCGCCATCGTCTCATCGGCACTGCCGATACGCGCCACCTGGGCCGCAGACTCCGACGTGAGGTTCGCGAACATCTGCAGAGAATCAGCCCGTCGACCTGCGAGAACCGGGCTGCGGAGAGTGTCCGCGAAGATCAGACGCCCCTTGCGCGCGTCGGAGTCGATCACGTCGACGATCGCCTCGACCGCGGACCGAACCTTGTCGCGGGCCTCGTCGGCGGACGCGAACGCCGCGGCGGCACGTTCGGCGATCTCCACGATCACTCCGTCGTACGTGGCCCCCGCGAGTGCGTCGACGTTCTCGAAGCTCTCATAGAAGTACCGCGGCGTGAGACCCGCACGCGCACAGATCCCGCGCACCGTGACGGCACCGACCTCGGGCTCGGTGAGCATGTCCAAGGCGGCGTCGATGAGCGCGGCACGTCGACGGGCCACTCGAGCGTCGCCCGCCTCACCGCCGTATGAGCGCAGCTCGCTCGCACTCTCGCCAGGCTTCGTCACACCGTCCATATAAACACCCGACCTCTTGACACCGGGGCACGCCGGGCGTTCAATCAATAACAGGAAACAAGCGTTATCACTTTGGGGAGTGTCATGACCGCACAGCCGATCGAGTCCTTTCACGCGGAGCCGATGCCTCGCGCCACCCGTGCCGAGTTGGACGAGATGCAGGTCAGCGACCTCGGACTGCTCGGACCCGCGCTGCTCGCCGGCCCGGCGAACGTGATCATGCAACTCACGCTCCCCGCTGTGGGGTACGGCGTGTACGAGAGCAAGGTCGACACCGGGAACCTGTACAAGCATCCGGTCAAGCGCACGCGGACCACGCTCACCTACCTCGCCGTCGCCGCCATGGGCGACGCCGAACTTCGCCGCAGGTATCGACACGCGGTGAACAAGTCGCACGCCCACGTCCGCTCGTCCAGTTCGAGCCCGGTGAAGTACAACGCCTTCGACCCGAAGCTCCAACTGTGGGTGGCGGCCTGCCTGTACCGAGGCTGGGAGGACATGGTCCGCCTGTACGGCGACCCGTCGACGATCACCGAGGAGGCGTACCGCCAGGGCGCCGTCATGGGCACCACTCTCCAGATGCCCGCGGAGATGTGGCCCGCCACGCGCGCCGACTTCGAGGTCTACTGGAACGAGACCGTGGCGGGCATGGAACTCGACGATGTGATCCGGAGCTACCTGAAGTCGCTGGTCAGGTTCGAGTTCGCCGCGAAGCCCATCTCGATGCTGATGGGACCGTGGTCGGAACTGTTGACCGTCGGATACCTGCCGCCGGAGTTCCGGGACAAGCTCGGCGTCCGCCAGACCCCCATGCAGAAGCGCATCTTCGACGCGCACAACGCCGTTCTGCGGACCGCGGTGCGGCTCATGCCGGCCCCGATGCGGAAGTTCCCGTTCAACCTACTGATGGCCGACGTCCGGTGGCGGATGCGGACCGGGCGCCCACTCGTCTGATTTCAGACGCCGACCCGCACCGCGCGCGCCGAGTCGTCGATCGTCGACGCCGACCCCCCGACGCGATACGTCGATCCGCGGTGGTTGTCGGGGAGACGGTCACCGCGACCGAAGAGCTTGTGGCGCAACGACCCCGGCCGGTACGACGACTGATACGCGCCGCGCGCCTCGAGGGCGGGCACCACGTGGTCGACGACGTCCCGGAACGATCCCGGCGTGACCGCGTACGCGAGGTTGAATCCGTCGACGTCGGTGTCGGCGACCCAGTCGATGAGCGTCTCGGCGATCTCGTCGCCCGACCCGATGAGGACCGGACCCATGCCGCCGATTCCTCCCCATGCCGCGACATCGCGCACTCGCCACGCCCGACCGTCCTCGTCGGCCTGTGAGAACGCGGCGACCGCCGACTGGATCGCGTTCGACTCCACAGCGCCGATCGGGTCGTCGAGGCTGTACCGCGACAGATCGATGCCCATCCATCCCGACATGAAGACGAGGGACCCCTCGTCCGACGCGTACCGTCGATAGTCCTCGGCTTTCGCCCGCGCCGCCTCCGGAGTGCTGTCGGTGATGACGGTGGCCAGCGTGTAGATCCGTGCGTCGTACGGGTCACGACCGGCGGCGACGAGCGCGTCGCGAGTCCGGG
>JASLJL010000004.1 GCA_030152405.1 Gordonia sp. (in: high G+C Gram-positive bacteria)
TGACCGCCCTCTCCCGACGGCTGCGCAACGGCGCGCGCGGCATCTACGCCGCTAACGGTCTGACATTCACCGAGTACTCGCTGCTGCGCATGGTCGACGACCACCCCGGGATGAATGCCGCCGAGTTAGCCGGCGCGGCGATGATCGACAAGTCGACGGCGAGCAGACAACTCGGCGGCCTCCGCGATCGCGGACTGCTGGAGCGGGCCGCCGACGGTCGAAGCGCCCGAGGTCAGCGGCTGGAACTGACTGACCTGGCACGAACGACCCTGCGGGACATCGCGTCTGCCAGCGAAGCGGCAATCGGCGCGCTGCTGGCCGACTGGCCCGCCGACGACGTGGCGACGTTCGCCGCACTCCTGCACCGGTACAACTCGTCCGCGAATCGGGGAAATCCCTGAGGGATGTTTGCGTGCCAACCCTCAATTATTCCCATGACGTGTGTCACACTGGGAACCGTCGCGCAAAGCCTGGTCGTTCACCCGGTGAGCCCGACAGAGACAACCCGACAGACACAGCACGGCACGGCGGACGAGGAGAGGTCGACGTTTTGAGCACGCGACTGCGAGTCAAGATCTGGCACCGGAAGAAGCGTTACGCGATCCGGCGTCATCCATCTCTTGATCGCATGTACCGCCTCGGCGTCGCCGTCGTCGGCACCCTGCTCATCCTGGCCGGCCTGGTCATGATCCCGCTGCCGATCCCCGGCCCCGGGTGGGGATCGTTCTTCCTCGGCCTCGGCGTGCTGTCGACGGAATTCGCGTGGGCGCACCGCGTCACGTCGTTCGTCGTCGCGAAGTTGCGCCAGGCAGGCGCCATCACCCACGAGGTGTGGCGTCGTGTGGACGCCGCCGTCCACCGCCGCGTGGAGCGCGTCACCGGAGCCCGCCTCGTTCAGACGTGGTTCGAGCACCAGCGCTCGCTGCAGGTGCCGTACGCCTTCGCCTGACGCTCAGTTCATCTCGCGCAGCATCTTGTTGTAAGCCTCCAGTTCGGCGTCCTCGTCCCGCTCCTCGCGACGATCGAACCGACGGGCGACCTTGTCGTCCTGACGACGCCACTGAATGAGCAGCGCCAACATCACCAGCACCAGCGGGAACTCGCCCGTCGCCCAGGCGATGCCGCCGCCGACCTTCTGATCCGCCGCGAGGTCTAGTGCCCAGGGATGCTGCAGGCCCTTGTAGTACTGCTCGGCGATGATGCCCGTGGTCATCATCAGCGCGACGCCGAAGAACGCATGGAACGGCAGCGCTCCCAGCACGATCCCCAACTTGCCGACGTGACTGAGCTTGCGCGGCGCCGGATCGATCCCGATGACGATCCAGTAGAACAGGTACCCGCTGAGCAGGAAGTGCAGATTCATCAGCAGGTGGGCCGAGTGGTTCTCGACGACGGCGTCGAAGAGTCCGCCGAGGTACAGCACGTAGAAGCTGCCGACGAAGACCGTCACCGCGACGATCGGGTGAGTGATGATCCGCGAGTACTTGCTGTGCAGACCGGTGAGGATCCACTCACGGGGACCGTCGGGATTCCCTCGGCCGGCCGGCGGGATCGCCCGGAGCGCCAGCGTCACCGGACCGCCGAGGACGAGCAGCACCGGCACCAGCATCGACAGCATCATGTGGCTCATCATGTGGCTGCTGAACAGCGCGGGTGAGTAGCGGCCCATGCCCGACGAAGTCGCGATCACAAGGCCGGCGCACCCGGCGAGCCAGGCGATCGTCCGGCCGACCGGCCAGGTGTCGCCGCGCTTGCGGAGCCGGTAGACGCCGCGCAGGTAGACCACCGCGGCGATGACGGCCGCGGTGCCGAAGATCAGGTCGAAGCGCCAGTCGAAGGCGAGGCGCGCGAGGGTCGGCGGCCCACTGAGGTCGTAGCCGATCTTGAGTTCCATCGGCGTGACGTCCGCTGTTGACAGGACCGGAGGCGGAGTGCGCGACAGCCCCGCGCCGAATCCGAAGGCGACGGCGAACACGATCGTCTCGACGGCCGCGAAACGCACGAACAGCGACGTCCGGGGCTCGGAGGTCTCCTCGAGTTCACGGATCGTCACCGACCGATGTAGTCCGCCGATCGCGCCCGCGAGGACGAACGCCACCAGCTTGCCGAGGACGATGAGCCCGTACGTGGTGGTGAAGAGCTCACCGAAGGACATGCGGACCAGCGCGTTGATCACCCCGCTGATGCCGACGACGAGCAGACACCAGAACGCGACCCGCGAATAGCGCCGCAGTGCGAGGGTCCGCCATCGGCCGTCGCCGTACGCGTACGCGAGGACCACGAGCAGACCGCCGAGCCAGGCGGCCGCCGCGACGATGTGCAGGATCAGGCTGTTGGTCGCGATGTCGTGGGCGCCGCCGGACGACGAGTGCCCGGCGAGCGCCGACGGCATCAACGACAGGAATGCCAGAGCGAGGACCACGAACGTCCATCCCCAGGCCAGCGCGAATCGGGCGACGATGGCCGCGAGGATCGCGAAGATCGCCGTCCACATCCAGTATCGCGCCTCGGCGACCTGGCCGTACGCGTTCATGAGGTTGGCGGGTTTGAGGGTCTCCCCCAACGGGTGCCCGCTCTGATTGGAGATCGTCAGGGGCACCAGCAGCAGGCCGCACACGGCCCACGTCACCATGGCGGCGTAGGCCCAGCGGATCGCTCGGAACCCACCGGCGTCCAAGATTCCCGAGCGCTGCGGCGGGACGAAGAACGCCGCGAACATCGCGCAGCCGAATCCGATCGCCGCACTCAGCTGCCCGACCACCGTGACCACCGGGATGCCGTACGTCGTGAGGTTGCCCGCGTCCGGAAGTCCCGTCAGCTTCAGCGCGGTCGCCGCCGACGCCGCGGGCAACCTCACGACCTACGGCATCCCGGTGGTCACGGTGGTCGGGCAGCTGAGTGCGGCGATCGGGTTCGGCTGCGCGATGTTCGCGGCGTTCT
>JASLJL010000084.1 GCA_030152405.1 Gordonia sp. (in: high G+C Gram-positive bacteria)
ACACCTTTCTCGTTAGCATCGATGTTCATGACCACTGCTTCGCGCGATGACAGCGCAGCTCCCGACATCCACACCACGGCGGGCAAGCTCGCCGACCTGCGGAATCGTCTGGCCGACGCCGAGTACCCCGTCGGCGAGGCCGCCGTCGAGAAGATCCACGCCAAGGGCAAGCTCACCGCCCGCGAGCGCATCACTCACCTTCTCGACGAGGGTTCGTTCGTCGAACTCGACGCGCTGGCACGTCACCGCAGCACCAACTTCGGTCTCGCCGAGAAGCGTCCCGTCGGCGACGGCGTCGTCGTCGGTTACGGCACCGTCGACGGCCGCGAGATCTGCGTGTTCAGCCAGGACGTGACCGTCTTCGGCGGCAGCCTCGGCGAGGTCTACGGCGAGAAGATCGTGAAGGTCATGGACCTCGCGCTCAAGACGGGACGTCCGCTGGTCGGCATCAACGAGGGCGCGGGCGCCCGCATCCAGGAGGGCGTCGTCTCGCTCGGCCTGTACGGCGAGATCTTCCACCGCAACGTGAAGGCGTCCGGCGTGATCCCGCAGATCTCGCTGATCATGGGTCCGGCGGCCGGCGGCCACGTGTACTCGCCCGCGCTCACCGACTTCGTCGTCATGGTCGATCAGACCAGTCAGATGTTCGTGACCGGCCCGGACGTCATCAAGACCGTCACCGGTGAAGACGTCACCATGGAGGACCTGGGCGGCGCCCACACCCACATGGCCAAGTCGGGTGTCGCGCACTACGTCGCACAGGACGAGGAGGACGCGCTCGAGTACGTCAAGGAACTGCTGTCGTACCTCCCCAGCAACAACCGCGCCGACGCCCCGCGTCTGCCCGTGCCCGCGGTGAGCGGCGGCATCGAGGACAACCTCACCGAGGAGGACCTCGAGCTCGACACGCTGATCCCGGACTCGCCGAACCAGCCGTACGACATGCACGAGGTGATCCGCCGGATCCTCGACGACGACGAGTTCCTCGAAGTCCAGGCCGAGCGCGCGATGAACGTCATCGTCGGCTTCGGTCGCGTCGACGGCCGCAGCGTCGGCATCGTCGCCAACCAGCCCACCCAGTTCGCGGGCTGCCTCGACATCGACGCCTCCGAGAAGGCCGCTCGCTTCGTCCGCACCTGCGACGCGTTCAACGTCCCGATCGTCACCCTGGTCGACGTCCCGGGCTTCCTGCCCGGCACCGATCAGGAGTACAACGGCATCATCCGCCGTGGCGCCAAGCTCCTGTACGCGTACGGCGAGGCGACGGTCGGCAAGATCACCGTCATCACCCGCAAGGCGTACGGCGGCGCGTACGACGTCATGGGCTCCAAGCACATGGGCGCCGACGTCAACCTCGCATGGCCGACCGCCCAGATCGCCGTCATGGGCGCCTCGGGCGCAGTGGGCTTCGTCTACCGCGGCAAGCTCAAGGAGGCCGAGGCCAACGGCGACGACGTCGACGCTCTGCGCCTGGAACTGCAGCAGGAGTACGAGGACACCCTCGTCAACCCGTACGTGGCCGCCGAGCGCGGATACGTCGACGCCGTGATCCCGCCGAGCCACACGCGCGGCCAGATCGCCAACGCACTGCGACTGCTCGAGCGCAAGCTCGTCCAGCTGCCGCCCCGCAAGCACGGGAACATCCCGCTGTGACCGCCGACCAGCAGGCCGCCGACACGACTGCCGACGCGAAGCCCTTCCTGACCGTGGTGTCGGGCAATCCGACCGACGAGGACGTCGCCGTGCTGGTGGGCGTCCTGTCGGCGGCCGGCGGCGGCGACGCCGACACCGGTCCCGTCGTGCGGAACGACTGGGGTCGTCCCACCGACATGCACCGGCAGTCGTGGGGCATGCCGAGCTCGTTCGCCAACCGCGGTTGATGTCCGGACCGACTGTCGTACTCGGGTCGGCGTCGCCGGCACGCCTGCGCGTGCTGCGCGACGCCGGACTCGATCCGCTCGTGCTCGTCTCCGACGTCGATGAGGATGCACTCATCGACGAGCTCGGCGACGCCGCGCCCGAACTCGTCGTGACTCGGCTGGCGGAGGTGAAGGCCGATGCGGTCGTCGCGTCGATCCTCGCCGGGGACCCCGCGTTCTCGTCCGCCGCGGCCGACGGCGTCGTCCTGACGTGCGATTCGATGCTGCTGCTCGACGGCGAACTGTCGGGCAAGCCGCACTCCCCCGACGTCGCGATCGCCCAGTGGCGGCGGATGCGCGGAAACGTCGGGCACCTCATCACCGGACACTGCGTCACGCGTCTGCGGGACGGAGCGGTGGTCGGGGCGATCTCCGATCACCAGTCGACGACCGTCAAGTTCTCCGACGTGCCCGACGACCTGATCGCCGAGTACGTGGCGACCGGCGAACCGCTGAAGGTCGCGGGCGCGTTCACCCTGGACGGTCTGGGCGGCTGGCTGCTCGACGGCATCGACGGCGACCCGTCGAGCGTGATCGGCATCAGCCTGCCCCTCACCCGGAGGCTGCTCGCTCGCGTCGACGTGAAGGTCTCCGACCTATGGCGCTGCCCGACCCGACGTTGGCGACGATTTCCGTGCTGGTGCCGGAAATCGTCGCCAACG
>JASLJL010000090.1 GCA_030152405.1 Gordonia sp. (in: high G+C Gram-positive bacteria)
CCGGGGCACAGCCGACTTCAGACCCCGCCACCCCGGCCGGCCCGCATGATTCGACCGAAGCGATGAACACCAGAGCGGTGGCTTCGGTCAGTCTGTCAGCGCCACGCGCAACTGTTCGGTCCAGGTGTCGACCACCTGTGCCCGACGCTTCGAGTCGTCGGTGAGGGTGTCGGCGAGACCGAGGCCACGAGCGAGGTCGAGCGTCGCCTGCGCGAGACGGTAGGCGCTCGGCCTGGTCCCGTCCGGGTCGAGGCCGGCGAGGGTCATCCGGTGCGCGGCCCGAGCGAACTTCGCCTCGAGCGGCGTGATCTGCTCGCGCAGCAGTTCGTCGGACGCGGCCGCCGCCCACACTTGGAGGGCGGCCTTGAACTCTCGTCCCACGTAGATGTCGACGGCCCGCCCGACGACGATGTCGATTCGCTCCGGGCCGTCGGGGAGGTCGCCCGCGGCGCCTGCCGCCATCGACGTGAGCTGCGTGAACATCTGCTCGAGCGCCGCCGTGATCAACGCTTCCCGCGTGGGGAAGTGATGCTGCGCCGCGCCGCGCGAGACCCCCGCCTCCTCCGCGACGCGAGCGACCGTCGCCGACGCCCATCCCGCAGACGCCAGGATGTCGAGCGTCGATGAGAGGAGCCGTTCCCGGGTGATCCGGGATCGGTCCTGCTGCGGCTCGCGCACCGGTTGGGTCACGACGCGCTCGCGTCCCAGGCCGGCTTGCGCTTGGTCAAGAACGCCGTCATTCCCTCGCGAGCCTCGTCGGAGGCGAACAACGCCGCCGACTCGGCGGCCCGGTCGGCGGCGCTCGCGCGGAAGTCGGCGAGCAACGACGCGGTGGTCAAGCGTTTCGACGCCGCGAGCCCCTGCGGAGACGCCTTGCGAATCCCCTCGCAGACCGATCGCAGTTCGGCCGACAGTTCGTCGTCCGACGCGACGGCCTTGCTGACCAGCCCGAACTGTTCGGCCTGACCGGGAGTGAACGCCTCCCCGGTCAGGAAGTAGCGTCCGGCGGCCCGTGACGTCATCTTCGGCAGCAGCACGATCGAGATCATCGACGGGGCCAACCCCAGCCTCGACTCGGTCAAGGCGAACGTCGAGTCCGGCCCGGCGAGGGCGATGTCGGCGGCACCGAGCAGACCGAAGCCGCCCGCTCGGACATGACCGTTCACGACGGCGATCACCGGTTTGGCGATCTCCAACATCGTGCTCATCAGACCGATCATCGCCTCGGCGCCCTCCGCGGTCGCCTCCTCCGGGCTGAGCCCTCGGCCGAGAGCCTCCCGCAGGTCGCCGCCCGCGCAGAACGTCCCACCCGTGTGAGTGAGGACGACGGCGCGGATGGCGTCGTCGTCCGCCGCCTCGGCCAGCGCCGCGCGAAGCTGCGCGACGAGCACCGAGCTCAGCGCATTCCGGTTGGCCGGCGAGTCGAGGGTGATCACGGCGACCGCCGCGTCCACCTCGGTCCGCACCACTGCGTCGTCAGTCATCCTCTACTCCTTGTCCCGAATGCTCATCTGTCTTCTCGTGCCGGGCATGCACGACCCGGCCCGCACGACCTCAGTACGACTTCGGGAGGCCCAGGCTGGTCTGGGCCACGAAGTTCAGGATCATCTCACGGCTGACGGGCGCGATGCGCGTCAGGCGTGACAGCGGGAGCATCGCGGCCAGACCGTACTCGACGGACAGACCGTTGCCGCCCAGCGTCTGCACGGCCTGATCGACGATCTTGGCGGCGGCTTCGCCCGCGGCGTACTTCGCCATGTTGGCCGGCACCGCGGCGCCCCAGTCGTCGCCCGCGTCGTACAGGGTCGCGGCCTTCTGCATCATCAGCTTCGCCATCTCGAGCTCGATCTTGCCCTGTGCGAGCGGATGGGCGATCGCCTGGTGAGCGCCGATCGGCGACTTCCAGACCGTGCGCTCGTTGGCGTACTCGACGGCGCGGTCGAGGGCGAAGCGAGCCATGCCGACGGCCGACGCCGACGCCATGATCCGCTCGGGATTGAGACCGGCGAACAACTGCGACAGCGCGGCGTCCTCCGAGCCGACGAGCGCGTCCGCAGGCAGTCGGACGTAATCGAGGAACAGGGTGAACTGCTTCTCCGGATTCACCATCTCCATTTCGATGACCTGGGCCTCGAGACCGGGTGCGTCGGTCGGGACGATGAACAGTGCCGGCTTGAGGCGGCCGGTCTTCGAATCCTCCGTACGCGCGACGATCAGCACGGCCTGTGCCTGGTCGACACCGGAGATGAACACCTTGCGACCCGACAGCAGCCATTCGTCGCCGTCGCGGCGCGCCGTAGTCGTGATCTGATGCGAGTTCGACCCGGCGTCGGGTTCGGTGATGCCGAACGCCATAGTGATCGAGCCGTCGGCGAGACCCGGGATCCACCGCTGCTTCTGCTCGTCGGTGCCGAACCGCGCGATGATGTTGCCGCAGATCGCTGGCGAGACGACCATCATCAGCAGTCCGCTGCCGCCGGCGGCCAGTTCCTCCATGACGATCGAGAGCTCGTACATGCCCGCTCCGCCGCCGCCGTACTCCTCCGGCAGATTGACGCCGATGAAGCCGAGTTCGCCTGCCTCCTGCCACAGTTCGTCGGTCTTGCGACCGGCGCGTGCACAGTCGGTGAAGTACTGGTGTCCGTACTTCTTCACCAGACCCGCGACGGCCTCACGGAGTGCGGTGCGTTCTTCTGTCTCGACAAAGCTCATTCGTTCGTTCCTTCTTCAGACGAGATGACGGCGAGCACGTCGCCGACGGACAGTTGACGGCCCACTTCGACCGCGAGCACCGACACGACACCGTCGGCCGGTGCACTGATGGTGTGCTCCATCTTCATGGCTTCGAGCCAGAGGAGCGGTTGACCCGCGGTGACGCGGTCGCCTTCGCTGACGGCGACGCGGATCACCGCGCCCGGCATCGGTGCGAGGAGCGATCCCGGACGTTCCTGCGCAGCCGGGTCGATGTAGCGCGGAACCCTGGTCAGCGACACCGATGCCCCCGGCCAGTCGACGTGCACTGCGTCTGCGTCGACGGTGACGCGATAGCGGCGGGTGACGCCGGCGGTGGCCAGGACCACCTCGTCGGCGGTCACCGAGACCACCGCGGTGTCGGGCAGGTCCGGCAGCTCCGTGGCCGACCGCCCGATTCGATACCGAGCGACGACCTCGTCTCCCGCGGCGGTCGTGTAGCTCTTCGACTGGAAGTCGGACGCGATGTTCCGCCAGCCCGACGGCAGTGATCCGAGAACCCGCGCCGCCGAGCGGTTGGCCGCGGACTGCGCGAGAGCCGCGGCGACGGCCGCGATGCGCGTGTCGTCGTCGGAGGCCAGCGGGGCGGCCAGCACGTCGAGCCCGACGGTGTCGAGGTACGCGGTGTCGGTCTCGCCGGACAGGAACGTCGCATCGCGCAGCGTGTTCACGAGCATGTCCCGGTTGGTGACCAGCCCGTGGATGGTCGCGTCCGCCAGTGCCCGCGCGAGCATCGCCGCCGCGCGATCACGGGTCGGAGCGAACGAGATCACCTTGGCGAGCATCGGATCGTAGAACGTGGAGATCTCACTGCCGTCGGCGATGCCGGAGTCGACACGGATGCCCGCACCGGGCAGCAGTGAGAACCGCGCGTCGCACGGCAGGTCGATCGTGGTGACGATCCCCGACTGCGGCTGCCATTCGTGGGCCGGGTCCTCCGCGTAGAGACGGACCTCGATGGCGTGGCCCGAGGTGGTCGGCTCCTGTGCGGGCAGCGCCTCCCCCTCTGCCACGCGGATCTGCCATTCGACGAGGTCGGTGCCGGTTGTCAGTTCAGTGACCGGGTGTTCCACCTGGAGACGTGTGTTGGTCTCGAGGAAGAAGAACTTCCCGTTCTCGTCGGCGAGGAACTCCACGGTTCCCGCACCGCGATATCCGATCGACTCGACGGCGGTCCGCGCCGCGGCGTACAGGCGTTCCCGCATGTCGCCGCCGAGGCGTTCGACAAGCGGTGCGGGAGCCTCTTCCACCACCTTCTGATGACGGCGCTGGATGGAGCACTCACGCTCGCCGACCGCCCAGACGGTGCCGTGCGCGTCGGCCATCACCTGAACCTCGATGTGATGGCCACGCTCGATGTACGGCTCGCAGAACACGGTGGGGTCGCCGAACGCCGATTCGGCTTCCCGGCGGGCGCCCGCGACCTGATCGGCCAGTTCGGACAGGTCCCGCACCACGCGCATCCCGCGCCCACCGCCGCCCGCGGAGGCCTTGATGAGCAGCGGAAGGTCGTCGGCGGTGACGTTCTCCGGGTCGATGTCGGTCAGGACGGGAACTCCCGCGGCCGCCATCAGTTCTTTGGCGTTCACCTTGGAGCCCATTGCGGTGATCGCGCCCGCGGGCGGACCGATCCAGGTGAGCCCGGCGGCGACGACTGCCTCGGCGAACTCGGCGTTCTCCGACAGGAATCCGTAGCCGGGGTGGATCGCGTCGGCGCCCGCGGCGTGCGCGGCGGCGATGATCTTCTCCGACCGCAGGTACGTCTCGGCCGACGTCGACCCCGGCAGGTGAACCGCCGCGTCGGCCTGGCGGACGTGCGGTGCGTCGGCGTCGGGATCGGAGTAGACGGCCACCGTCCGCAGGCCGAGGGCCTTCGCGGTGGTGAACACGCGGCACGCGATCTCGCCGCGGTTCGCGACGAGGATTGAGGTGATCGGGTTGGTCATCTGATTCCTCACATCCGGAAGACGCCGAAGTTGCTGGTGCCCTCGATCGGGGCGGTAGCAATGGCGGACAGGGTCTGGCCGAGAATCGTTCGGGTGTCGCGCGGGTCGATCACGCCGTCGTCGTAGAGCATTCCGGACAGGAAGGTCGGGACGGACTCGATCTCGATCTGGGCTTCGATCATGGCGCGCATGCCTGCGTCTGCCTCTTCGTCGACGACGCCTCCGCGGGCCTCGGTGGCGGCACGGGAGACGATCGAGATGACGCCCGCGAGCTGCGCGGCGCCCATGACGGCGCTCTTGGCGCTCGGCCACGCGAACAGGAACCTCGGATCGTAGGCGCGGCCGCACATTCCGTAGTGGCCCGCACCGTAGCTCGCGCCCATCAGGATCGAGATGTGCGGGACGGTCGAGTTGGAGACGGCGTTGATCATCATCGCGCCGTGCTTGATGATGCCACCCTGCTCGTACTCCTTGCCCACCATGTAACCGGTGGTGTTGTGCAGGAACAGCAGCGGTGTGTCGCTGCGGTTGGCGAGCTGGATGAACTGGGTGGCCTTCTGCGCCTCTTGAGAGAAGAGGACGCCCTGCGCGTTGGCGAGGATGCCGACCGGGTAGCC
>JASLJL010000111.1 GCA_030152405.1 Gordonia sp. (in: high G+C Gram-positive bacteria)
GCACGGCGAGTGATCCTGCCCGCCGTGTGGCCGGCACTGGCCGCGGCGGCATCGCTGGTGTTCCTGCTCACGCTCAACGAGTTCGGCATCGTGCTGTTCACCGGGGCGAAGGACGTCACGACGCTCCCGATGCTCATCTACACCACGTCGATCGTCGGTTCCGACTTCGCGACCGCCGCCGTCCTCGCCACCGTCCAGCTCGCGCTCTCATTGAGCGCCTATCTGTTGTACCGGGCCGTGGTGCGCCGGTTCGACACCACCGGAGGCTGATTCATGCTGGTCCGCAAGCGTTCGTCTCAGTTGCTGATCTGGCTGCTGTTCGCCCTCGTCGTCGGGGTGCTGATCGTGGCGCCCATCGTCGTCACCGCGATCACCGCGTTCGCCGACTCCTGGACGTCGGTGCTTCCGTCGGCGCTCACGACCGACCACGCGGCCGATGTCCTCTCCGCCGAGAACCTGCAGAGCGTGACCGTGTCCGTGCAGACCGCGATCATGGCGTCGGCGATCGCCGTCGTCATCGGGACGTGGGCCGCACTGGCGGTCCGCAAGGCTCCGCCGCGGCTGCGGAGCCTGCTCGACGCCGCGTATCACGTGCCGGTGGCCGTGCCGTCCGTCGTGATCGGCCTCGCGATCCTGATCGCGTTCTCACGGCCGCCGGTGGTGCTCAACGGAACGCCGTCGATCGTGATCCTCGTGCAGGCGCTGCTCGTCCTGTCGTTCGCGTTCTCCATGGTGTCGGCGGCGGCGAAGTCGCTCGACCCGGCGCTCGATCAGGTCGCGGGGTCGCTCGGCGCCTCGGGCGCGCGAATCCTGATGAAGGTGACGCTGCCGCTCCTCGCACCCGCCATCGCGGCGGCGGCCGGCCTTTCGCTGGCACTGTGCATGGGCGAACTCGGCGCCACGATCATGGTCTACCCGGGTTCGTGGCGCACCCTGCCGGTCACGATCTTCACTCAGTCCGATCGTGGCGAGCTGTTCACCGCAGCGGCCAACACTCTCCTGCTGGTGCTGGTGACCGTCGTCATCCTGGGTGTCCTCGGACGAGTCCGGTCCCGCGCACAGGTTCGCTGACCGACGGGTCGCCGGGTGCCCGCGTCGCGCGGTCAGAACCCGGCGGCCCGAACGATCTGTTCGGCGGCCAGCGCGGGAGTGAGCGAGCCGTCGAGGACACCCGCCTCCACCTCGGCGCGGGCCTGCCGTACGGCCGCAGCCGATTCGATGCGGTACAGCACCGACTCGCGGACCATCGTCCACATCCAGTCCACCTGCTGCTGCGCGCGACGGCGAGCGAACTCCCCCGCTTCGGTCAGCACGTCGCGGTGCTTGAGCACCGCGTTCCAGTAATCGTCGACGCCGGTCTTCTCCATGGCGCTCATGGTCAGAACGGGCGGTGTCCACAGCGCGTCGTGCGGATAGATGAAGCCGAGCGCGTTGCGCAGTTCGCGGGCGGCGCCCCGTGCCTCGTTGACGTGCTTGCCGTCCGCCTTGTTCACCACGACGATCTCGGCGAGTTCCAGGACGCCCTTCTTGATGCCCTGCAACGAGTCGCCGGTCCGCGCCAGCGTCAGGAAGGAGAACGTGTCGACCATGTTCGCGACACTGACCTCCGACTGCCCGACGCCGACGGTCTCCACGAGCACCACGTCGTACCCCGCCGCCTCCACGAGCACGATGGTCTCGCGAGTCGCCTTCGTGACGCCGCCGAGCGTGCCTGATGTCGGCGACGGCCGGACGTACGCCTCAGGCGCCGCCGAGAGCTGGCCCATCCGGGTCTTGTCGCCGAGGATCGAACCCCTGGTCCGCGTCGAGGACGGGTCGACTGCGAGCACCGCGACCCGATGCCCGAGCGAGATCAGGTGCATGCCGAGCGCCTCGATCGTCGTCGACTTGCCGACACCGGGGACACCGGTGATGCCGACGCGAAACGAACGCCCGGCGTGCGGTGTCAGCTGCAGCAGGAGGCGCTGCGCCGCCTCGCGGTGATCGTCGCGCGTCGACTCGACGAGGGTGATCGCCCGCGCCAGATCGGCTCGCCGACCGGCCAGCACGCCTGCGGCGAGAGCGTCGACGTCCACTGGACGACGGCCCTTCGCCGCAGGTGTCGCGTCCGAGCTCATGCGGACCGGGAAGCCAGTTCCAGGCCCAGCTTGTCGGCCAGCTTGCCGATGAGGTCGACCGCCGAGTCGGCGATGACGGTGCCGGGCGGGAAGATCGCCGCGGCGCCCGCCTCGTACAGCTCGTCGAAGTCGCCGGGCGGGATCACGCCGCCGACCACGATCATGATGTCCTCGCGACCGACCTGAGCCAGTGCCTCGCGGAGTGCGGGCACCAGCGTGAGGTGACCTGCGGCCAGCGACGAGACGCCCACCACGTGGACGTCGTTGTCCGCGGCCTGCGCCGCCACCTCTTCCGGCGTCGCGAACAGCGGGCCCACGTCGACGTCGAAGCCGAGATCGGCGAACGCCGTAGCGATCACCTTCTGGCCGCGGTCGTGACCGTCCTGGCCCATCTTCGCGACGAGGACACGAGGACGCCGGCCCTCCGCCTCGGCGAACTCGTCCACCACGGCCAGCGCATCGTCGATGTTCGACACGGCTTCTCCCGCTTCGTTCCGGTACACGCCGCTGATCGTCTTGATCTCGGCCTGATGACGACCGTAGACCTTCTCCATCGAATCGGAGATCTCACCGCCGGTCGCGCCGTGGCGAGCCGCGTCGATGGCGAGTGCCATCAGGTTGTTCTCCATGCCGCCGCCCGACTCTCCCGCAGCGCGGGTCAGTTCGGCGAGCGCCGCGTCGACAGCCGACTGATCGCGCTCGGCGCGCAGCTTCTCCAGCTTGGCGAGCTGTTCGGCGCGGACCTTCGAGTTCTCGACCTTGAGGACCTCGATCTCCTCGTCGTCGGTCACCTTGTACTTGTTGACTCCGACGAGCGGCTGTCGACCGGAGTCGATGCGCGCCTGGGTGCGGGCCGCGGCCTCTTCGATGCGCAGCTTCGGCAGTCCCTCTTCGATCGCCTTGGTCATGCCGCCCGCGGCCTCGACCTCGGCGATGTGGGCCCGTGCCTTCTCAGCGAGCTGGTGCGTCAGCCATTCGACGTAGTTGGAGCCCGCCCACGGGTCGATCGGCCGGGTGGTGCCCGACTCCTGCTGCAGCAGCAGCTGGGTGTTGCGGGCGATGCGTGCCGAGAAGTCCGTCGGGAGGGCGATCGCCTCGTCGAGCGCGTTGGTATGCAGCGACTGCGTGTGGCCCTGTGTCGCGGCCATCGCCTCGACACAGGTGCGGGCGACGTTGTTGTAGACGTCCTGCGCGGTCAGCGACCACCCGGACGTCTGCGAATGCGTGCGGAGCGACAACGACTTCGCGTTCTTCGGCTCGAACTGTGCCACCAGCTCGCTCCACAGCAGGCGCGCGGCGCGGAGCTTGGCGACCTCCATGAAGAAGTTCATGCCGATGCCCCAGAAGAACGACAGTCGCGGTGCGAACTTGTCGATGTCGAGGCCGGCCGCGAGACCTGCGCGGATGTAGTCGACCCCGTCCGCCAGCGTGTATGCGAGCTCCAGGTCGGCCGTCGCTCCAGCTTCCTGGATGTGGTAGCCGGAGATCGAGATCGAGTTGAACTTCGGCATCTTCGCGCTGGTGAAGGCGAAGATGTCGGAAATGATCCGCATCGAGGGCTCGGGCGGATAGATGTAGGTGTTGCGGACCATGAACTCTTTCAGAATGTCGTTCTGAATGGTCCCGGCCAGCTTCTCCGGCGGCACGCCCTGCTCCTCGGCGGCGACGACGTAGAGCGCGAGAATCGGCAGCACGGCGCCGTTCATCGTCATCGACACGGAGACGTTGCCGAGGTCGATGCCGTCGAACAACTGACGCATGTCGAGGATCGAGTCGATGGCGACGCCCGCCATGCCGACGTCGCCCGCGACGCGCGGGTGGTCGGAGTCGTAGCCGCGGTGAGTGGCCAGGTCGAAGGCGACGGACAGCCCCTTCTGGCCTGCGGCGAGGTTGCGTCGGTAGAAGGCGTTCGACTCGGCGGCGGTCGAGAAGCCCGCGTACTGACGGACGGTCCACGGCTGGTTGACGTACATCGTCGGGTACGGCCCGCGGATGAACGGCGCCTCACCGGGGATCGAGTCCAGCGGGTAACCGCCGTCCCCCGCGATCGCGTCGCGGTCGGCCCTGGTGTACACCGGGCGGACGTCGATCTGCTCCGGCGTGCTCCACGTGACCTGCTCGGCGGAGTATCCGTGAGCAGCCGCAAGCGGCTCGGTGAGCGAGTCGCCGGTGCCGCCGTCGACGACGGCCGTCGTCAGTTCGACGTCGGCGAAGCTCGGAATCGTGTTGTCGCTCATGGGTTCACGCTCCTGTCGTCGGAGAGGCGGGGATGAGGGTGTCGAGGAGTTCGGTCAACACCGCGACGGCGTCGATCCCGACGCGCAGCGATCCGTCCAGCCCGTCGTCGACCGGCCACTCCTTCTCCGGTCCGGCGAGCAGCACGCGTTCCGCGCCCGCGGCACGAGCGGCGGCCGCGGCGGCCGGGCCCTCGTCGGCGTACCGCGCCTTGGTGCCGCAGAGGACGACGACCGTCGACGGATTCGCGGCGACGGCGTCGGCGACCGCCTCCGGGGCCAGCGGTCCCGGATTGACGGCGTCGATTCCGCCCGCGGCGAGCAGGTTCGCGACGAACGTGGTGCGGCCGTTGTGCTCGGCGATCGGTCCCAGCGGGAGCAGGAGCACGCTCGGTCGCGTCGGCTCGGCGTCGGCGCGGTCGCGGAGTGCCTCGAAACGACGGGCGACGCGCGCCAGCCGAGGAGAGGCGGTCGGGACGTCGCCGGAATCGGCGGTGCCGGCGGGCAGGCTCGGCTCGCCGAGGTTCGGGAACTCGCTGACTCCGGTGATCGGAGCCTTGCGGTGAGCGACGGCCTTCTCCCGCGCGGCGAGCGCCGCGTCGACCTGCTCGGCGATCGAGCCCGACTCCAGCGCCGCGGTGTAGCCGCCCTGCTTCTCGACGCCGGTGAACACGTCCCAGGCGGCGGCCGCGAGGTCGGTCGTCAGCGATTCGACGTACCAGGAGCCGCCTGCCGGGTCGAGCACTCGACCCAGATTCGACTCCTCCAGCAGCAGCAGCTGCGTGTTGCGCGCGATTCGACGGGTGAACGAGGTGCGTGAGGTGCGTGCGTCGACGGGCAATGCCGCGTCGAAGGTGTGCACTGTCACCTGATCCGCGCCGCCGACGCCCGCGCCGAACGCGGCGATGGTGCTGCGGAGCATGTTCACCCACGGATCGCGCTGGGTGAACATCGAGAGGTCGGTGACCGCGTGGGTGATCGCTGCGCCCGCGGCGCGTGCGTCGAGGACGTCGGCGACTCGAGCCCAGAGGGTGCGCAGCGCACGGAGCTTCGCGATTCCCGCGAACTGGTCGTCGTCGATCGAGACGGCGAAGGTGACCTGATTGAGTGCGTCCGCCGTGTCGAGGCCGGCGGCGACCGCGTCGCGCACATGCGCGAGTGCCGCGGCCACGACGAGCCCGAGCTCCTGCGCGTTCGACGCGCCCGCCTGCGCGAAGTCGGTGCCGTCGACGCGGAAGGTCCGGACGCCCGCGGGCGCGGTCGCGGCGAGTGCCGCGGCGTCCGATGCGCTCACCGTGGGTCGCCCGGAGAACGCCGCCGTGTACGGCGACAGACCGAGGCTGTGCGTGGTCGCGGCCGTCGTCGGCGCGGTCTCCGGAGCAGCCGGTGCGGCGGCGAGCGCGGCGAGGAAGGCGCGCGCCGCGTCGAGCCCGTCGGCGCCCGCATCGAGGGTGACCGGCATCAGATCGAGGTAGACGCCCGCCAGCACGGTGGCCAGATCGTCGGCGGGGACCGACAGCCACAGGCCGCTGGCGCCGTTGGCGGCCGCGTCGAGGATCGCCTCGTTGATCGCGCCCGCATCATCGGCGTCGTCGCCGAAACGTTCGGTGACTCGCCATCCCTGCGTCACGTCGCGGGCCGGATCGGCTCCGCGGACGAACGGGTAGGCGCCCGGTACGCCGACCTCGGCGGCTTCGTCGCGCCGGGTGTAAAGCGGGCGGACGGACACCCCGTCACGGGTGTCGGTCGAGAGCATCGCCTCGGGAGTGTCGGGGAGTTCTTCGGGCGTGACGCGAGCCGATTTCGCCAGCACGCCTGCGGCTGCTTCGGTCCAGCGGTCGTACGCCTGGCTCAACTGGTCGTCGAGGTCCGGGGCCACCGGCTTCTCACCTGCCGTCATGGGTCAGGGCCTTCCGTTTGACGGGAACTAGAACGTGTCACAGGAACAGTAACCGATCGATCGCTCGGGCGGTCAATCGGCCTGTGACCTACGACGTAGGATGTCATCCGATGCGTCCAGATGCACAGCAGTCGTCCCGGTCCGCGGACGACGCCCCGTCGTCCGAGGTCCTCGCCCAACGTCGGCGGGTGACCGTTCGTGCTGCACTCGGACTCGTCGCGGTGGTCGCAGTCCTCGCGGGCGCGTATTTCGTGCCACTCCCGTCCATCGGCCAGGCGAGAACATGGTCGGAGTCGCTCGGTCCCTGGTTTCCGTGGCTGTTCTTCGTCGTCTACACCGTAGTCACGATCGCCCCGATCCCACGGTCGACGTTCACCGTCATGTCCGGCGTGCTCTTCGGACCGGTGATCGGATTCACCGGCTCGCTCGCCGCCGCGACGGTGTCGGCGATCGTCGCGTTCCATCTGGCGAGAGCACTCGGCCGCGACCGCGTGCAGCCGTGGCTCACCCGCCCCGTCGCGGCGACCGTCGAGCGTCGGCTCGATCGGCGCGGCTGGCTCGCCGTCGGCTCCCTTCGGCTCATCCCGGCCGTCCCGTTCTCGATCGTCAATTACCTGTCGGGTCTGTCGTCCGTCCGCTGGACGCCGTATGTGGTCGCCACCGTGGTGGGCTCGGCTCCCGGCACGGCGGCGGTGGTGTTCCTCGGTGACGCCCTGGCGGGCAAGACCGATCCGGCGATGCTGCTCCTGTCGGCGGGACTGTTCGCACTCGGAGCGGTGGGGCTCGTCGTCGACAGTCGCCTTCCCGTCACCTGACCGCCGCCAACCCTCAACCTGATGGGGTTGACGCCAGTAAATTCAAGCCAAATTGCTTGATTATGGTCAGATCAAGTCTGTAACCTTGACTCATGTTCGTTCTGACAGTCGATCAACGCAGCAGCCGGACGGATCGGGACCGAGTCCCCGATCTGCTCTCCGCGTACTCCGGCGTCCCGACGGTGCGCCCGTTCGACCGGACGGCCGGAGACGAGGTCCAAGCCGTGCTCGACGACGCGGCGATCGTCGCATCCGTCGCCCTCGAGCTCGCAGCATCCGAGCAGTGGTCCGTCGGCATCGGCGTCGGCGCCGTCGACCTCCCGCTGCCCGCCACAACCCGAGCCGGCCGCGGCCCGGCCTTCGAGGCGGCGCGGGACGCCGTCGAAGCGGCCAAACACGACCGACGACGACTCCGAGTGGTCGCCGAATCACCGTGGGCGCTGCACGCGCAGACCGCGGGCGCACTCCTCGTCGACACGATGAGCGCCCGGTCCACCGCAGGCCGCGAAGCCGTGGCGCTGATGCGGACCGGCGTCACCCAGACCGCAGCGGCCGCGGCGCTCGGGATCACCCCGCAAGCCATGTCGTCGAGACTCCAGGCCGCGAGCTGGGACATCCAGACACCCGGCGAGGCGCTCTTCGCCGCAACACTCCGCGCGACGGAGGACGACTCGTGATCACCATCGTCCTGGTCGCGACCGCGATCGTCGTCTCCATCGGCGGATCGGCCCTCCGGTCCCGCCGCGCCGACGACTCGACGGCGTCGGACACGTCGGTGCTCCTCGTCGATTTCGCGTCGTCGGCCGTCGTCGTGACGCTCCTCGTCGCAGGGGCGGTCGACGCCGCCGTCACCGAACCGCTCGACGGCGCGGTCCTCGTCGCCGGGTACATCCTCACCGTCGTCGCCGCCGCGGTGACCGGCTCCGGAGTCGTCCGGCTGGTCCTCGCCGCGGGCGGGATACCGACCCGGGCCGACAATCACGACGACGCGACCGTCGACGACGCCCCGCCCCTACGCGGAGGCCGGATCATCGGAGTCCTCGAACGGACCGGAGTCGCAGCCTGCCTGCTCATCGGCTGGCCGGAGGGCATCCCGGTGATCCTCGCCGTGAAGAGCCTCGCCCGCTTCTCCGAACTGCGTGCACCGCACGCCAGCGAACAGTTCATCCTCGGCACGTTCGCATCGGTGCTGTGGGCATGCGCCGTCGCCGGAATCGGGTATCTCCTCGGAACGTAAAGCCGCGCGCGTTTAAATCAATAGATGTCGTAGCCAAGACTGCATCCGTCGTAGTAGTAGACGACAGGGTTACCCGTCTGAACCGACGCCTCAAGAACCGTCTGCAGAATCGGAAGACCCCCATACAGGTCCGCCATCGCCATTTCGACGGCGGCGATCCGCAGCTCGACCCCGTTCAGACGGAATCGATTCGACGCCAGATCGTCACGGCCGAAAAGGTCCAGACGCGGAGCCCAGCACCACGACGCGGCACCCTCGCCGGGCATGACTAGCGTCCGGGCAAGGCTTGCGTCGCCCAGGC